>JAEXXR010000409.1 GCA_023405705.1 Actinomycetes bacterium | reverse complement strand
GAACAGCAGCCCGGCGATCCACCCGCGCTCCGGCGCGCTGCTCGACGAGCCGGCCGAGACGGCGAAGAAGGTCGTCGTCGACCTGCCGCCGGGCATCGTCGGCGACCCGAGCGCGACGCCGCGCTGCGACGCCGAGGTGCCGCTGTTCTGCCCACCGGAGACGGTCGTCGGCTTCGTGAGAGTCAGAACCTTCCTGCTGACGGCGGGGATCGCCCCGGTCCACAACCTCGTCCCGGCGGCCGGCGCGCCGGCCGAGCTGGGCTTCTGGGCGATGCTGACGGTGAAGCTGCAGGTGTCGGTCCGCAGCGACGGCGACTACGGCCTGCGCACGACGATCGACAACCTGCCGACCCCGGCGCCGCTCGTCGCGACCGACATGACGCTGTGGGGCGTCCCGGCCGACTCCTCGCACGACGGCGAGCGCGGCCAGACCTGCCTCGACGAGGGGCTCGGCGCGGGCCTCGTCTGCATGATGCCGCCGCAGCCGAGCAGCGCGCCGCGCAAGGCGTTCCTGACCACCGGCGCGGCGTGCGAGGCGGCCGTCCCGGTGCGGATGTCGCTGGAGAGCTACGACAGACCCGGGGCCCAGCTGCGCGAGGAGACGCCGTTCCCGGCACTGACCGGCTGCGAGCAGCTGCAGTTCACGGGCAGAGGGACCGCGCGCGCCGACGACCCGCGCTCCGGCGCTCCGTCGGGGTACTCGATCGGCCTCACCGTCCCGCAGAACGCGAACCCCGACGGGCTCGGCACGCCGCCGCTGAAGCGCGCGGTCGTGACGCTGCCGGAGGGGACGGTCGTCTCGCCGTCGGTCTCGACCGGCCTGGAGGCGTGCACCGCCGCGCAGCTGCGGCTCGACAGCGTCGAGGCGCCCGCCTGCCCGAACGGGGCGAAGATCGGCGAGGTGTCGATCGACACGCCGCTGCTCGCGAGACCGCTGGAGGGCTCGGTCTTCCTCGCCGCGCCGACGCCGTCGCAGCTGCTGAGAATCGTGCTCGTCGCCGAGGAGGCGGGCGTGCGGCTGAAGCTCGTCGGACGGATCGACGCCGATCCCGTCACCGGCCGGCTGAAGACGACCTTCGACCCCAACCCGCAGCTGCCGTTCACGGCGCTGCGGATGACGCTGAAGGGCGGGCCGCGCGCGGTCCTCTCCAACCCGCGCCAGTGCGGGACGGCGACGACGACCTTCGAGCTGACGCCCTACGGCGGCGGCGCGGCGGCGGTCTCGACCGACAGCTTCGAGGTGCGCGGCGGGCGCAACGGCTGCTCGGCGCCGGGCTTCGCGCCGTCGTTCTCGGCGGGCTCGGAGACGCCGGTCGCCGGCAAGGCGACGGCGTTCACGCTCGCCTTCGCGCGTGGCGACGACCAGGACCTGCTCCGCGCGATCGACGTCTCGCTGCCGGCCGGCCTCGCGCCGAGGATCGGCCGCGTGCCGCTGTGCGCCGAGGCGCAGGCGGCCGCAGGGACGTGCGGCGAGGAATCGCGCGTCGGCAGCGCGGAGACGACCGCCGGCCCGGGCTCGATGCCGTTCGGCCTGCCCGGCCGCGTCTACGTCGGCGGCCCGTACAAGGGCGCGCCGTACAGCCTCTCGATCGTCGTGCCGGCGCTCGCCGGCCCGTTCGACCTCGGGACGGTCGTCGTGCGCGCGGCGGTCCACGTCGACCTGCGGACGGCGGCGCTGCGCGTCGTCTCCGACCCGCTGCCGACGATCCTGCAGGGGATCCCGCTGCAGATCCGCTCGGTGCGGATCGCGATCGACCGGCCGGACTTCATGCTCAACCCGACGAGCTGCGCCGAGCGCCGCGTCGGCGCGACGGTCGCCGCGGCCGGCGGGGCGAGCGCGGCGGTCGGCTCGCGCTTCCAGGTCGGCGACTGCGCGGCGCTGAAGTACACGCCGAAGCTGGGCGTGAAGGTCGGCGGCAGAGGCCAGGTCGGCGCCGGGCGCAAGACGTCGCTCACCGCGACGCTCACGCAGCCGGCCGCGCAGACGGCCAGCCGCAGCGTGAGACTGGCGCTGCCGCGCACGCTCAACGCCCGCCTCGACGTCATCCGCAGAGCGTGCACGCAGGCCGCCTACGACGCCGGCAGCTGCGGCGAGGGCGCCCGCGTCGGCTCCGCGACGGCGACGACGCCGCTGCTGAGCGCGCCGCTGAAGGGCGCGGTCTACATGGTCAGAAGCCCGGAGCGGAGACTGCCGGACCTCGTCGTGCAGCTGCGCGGCGAGGTGTCGATCGACCTCGTCGGCAGAGTCGTCGTCGCACGCGACTTCAGACTGACGACGACCTTCGACACGATCCCCGACGTCCCGCTGTCGCGCTTCCAGCTGACGCTGCCGGCGAAGATCTCGCCGGTCGGCGTCGTCAGCTCGCTGTGCGCCAGAGCGGCGCGTCGCTCGGCCGCGGTCCAGACGCTGCGCGGCCAGAACGGCAAGGTCGTGAAGCGCCACCAGCGCCTCTCGATCGCCGGCTGCAAGCAGCCGAAGAAGTAGTCCGCCGCCGCGGGCGGGCGCTCGGCTGCGAGC
>JAEXXR010000340.1 GCA_023405705.1 Actinomycetes bacterium | reverse complement strand
CTTCAGCCCTCGGCGACCGGCCGCAGCGGCGGTTCGCCGCGGTGGGCGCGCAGCTCGCGGATGCCGCCGGTGAGGAAGACGATCGCCTGGTCGACGAGCGCGAGCGCGGCCTCGCGGCGGGCGGCGGGGTCGACGTCGCCCTCCTGCTCGTCCTGGACTCTCCCGAGCGCGGCGAGCGCGCCGACGGCGGCGGCCGCGGCGAGCTGGGAGGCGACGTCGTCGGGCGCGGCGCCGAGATCCTGCGCGACCGCTCTGGCGAAGACCTGCTCGGCGCGCTCCATCTGGTGGCGCTCGTAGGCGCGCAGCGACTCGTCGGCGTCGATCACCCGCCGGCGGCTCCGCTCGCGCTCGTACTCGTGCTTGTGGTCGAACTCCTCGAACAGCTCGGCGATCCAGGCGCGCAGCGCGTCGGTCGCCCACTGGCCCTCGGGCCGCTCGGCGAGGCGCTGCTCGAGCGCCTGGAAGGCCTGCTCCTGATGGGGAAAGAGCAGGTCCTCCTTCGCCGGGAAGTAGGCGGAGACGGTGCGCGGCGAGACGTCGGCGGCGTCCGCGATCTGCGCGATCGTCGTCGCGCGGAAGCCCTGTCTGTCGAACAGGTCGAGCGCGCAGGCGGCGATCGTCTCGAAGGTGCGCAGCTTCTTGCGCTCGCGCAGCCCCGGACGCTGGCCGGGAACGCAGGCGGCGCCGAGCGCGCCCGCCGAGAGGGCCTCCTTGCCGGTCCGCTCGCCGCTCGCGTCGCTCATGTCAGGAGCCTAACCACGTGTCGCACAGGTTGCACCATTTCCTACGAAGCAAACTTGCATGCGCTGCAATTTTACAGACCCTGTGATACCTTGCCCCGGCGCTTCGGCGCCCTCTCCGCCCCCGACACCGATCAGGAGCCCGGATGTCGTCGTTCCTCGCGCGAATCGCCCGCGCGCTGACACAGCACTGGAAGCGCGGCCTCGTCGTCGCGCTCCTCACCTTCTTCATCATCGGCGCGCTCTCGGCGACGGCGACCCAGCCGCCCGACGAGTTCGACATCCCGGGCACTGAGTCGCAGCAGGCGACCGATCTCTTCAGAGCCCACGCGCCCGCGCTGGCCGGCATCGACGCGACGCTCGTCTTCAGCGTCGAGAGCGGGTCGATCACCGATCCCGAGGCGAGAGCGGCGATCGAGAGAGCGCTGACGAACGTCAGCAGACTCAGAGGCGTCGTCAACCCGATCGACGACCCGTTCCAGCGCATCGCGCCCGAGGGCACCCCGCTCGCCGGCAGACTCGCGGCGACCGACGTCCGCTACGACCTCGACCCCGGCGACGTCGACGCCGAGAACGGCAGAGCGCTCGAGCGAGCGGTCGAGGCCGGCCTCAGAGGCAGCGACGTCAACGTCGAGAGCCGCGGCATCATCGTGCAGCTCGCCGCGGAGCAGAGCGTCCCGGTCGGCGAGCTGGTCGGCGTCGCCCTCGCGCTGATCCTCCTGACGATCCTCTTCCGCTCGATCGCGGCGATGCTCGCGACGCTGATCGGCGCGCTGATCGGCGTCAGCATCGGCCAGGGCCTGCTCGCGATCCTCGCGCAGCCGCTCGGGCTGCCGGAGTTCTCCAGAGTGATCGCGATGATGCTCGGCCTCGGCGCCGGCATCGACTACGCGCTCCTGATCGTCGGCCGCTACCGCGAGCAGGTCGCGGCGGGAGACGACGCGCCGAGAGCGTCCGGCAAGGCCGCCGCGACCGCCGGCGCCTCCGTCGTCGCCGCCGGACTGATCGTGATGGTCGCGATCGCCGGCCTGCTCGTCACCGGCATCCCGCTGATCGGCAAGATGGGCGTCGCCTCCGCGATCGCGATCGCCTGCGTCGTCATCTCGTCGCTGACGGTCCTGCCGATCATGCTCGGCGCCTTCAAGAAGTGGCTGAAGCCGAAGAAGCCCGAGCACGTCCTCCCCTCGCCGGCATTCAGCCGCTGGGCGGAGATCATCACCGCCCGCCCGTGGCTGTCGATCCTCGCCGGCGTCGCGGTGCTCGTGCTGTTCATGATCCCGATGAGCAACATGCGCCTCGGCCAGCCCGACGACGGCAACCAGCCCGAGACGAAGACCGAGCGCAAGGCCTACGACCAGCTCGCGGCCGCCTTCGGCCCCGGCTCCAGCGGCCCGTTCTTCATCGCCGTCGACCTGCAGAGAGGCGACGACCAGAGAGCCGACCTCGACAGACTCGTGCAGGCGCTCAGAACCGACGGCGTCGCGAGCGTCTCGCCGGCCGCCCCGTCCAGAGACGGCGAGATGGCGACGATCTTCCTGACGCCGACGACGGCGCCGCAGGACCAGGCGACGACCGACCTCGTGCACACGCTGCGCGACGACGTGATCCCGCCGGCAGTCGCCGGCACCGCCCTCCAGGGCAAGGTCTACGTCGGCGGCCAGACGCCGGTGATGGAGGACTTCTCCGCGAAGGTCTCCTCACGCCTGCCGCTCTTCATCGCGGTCGTGATCGGCCTCTCGGTGCTGCTGCTGATGGCGGCCTTCCGCTCGGTCTGGGTGCCGCTCGTCTCGGCGGTCTTCAACCTGCTGTCGATCGGCGCGGCGTACGGCGTGGTGACGCTCGTCTTCCAGGACGGCGTCGGCGCGAGCCTGCTCGGCGTCGACTCCGGCGTGCCGATCATCGCCTTCATCCCGGTGATGATGTTCGCGATCCTGTTCGGGTTGAGCATGGACTACAACGTCTTCCTGCTCTCCCGCATCCGCGAGGCGTACCACGAGGGCGACGGCCCGCGCGAGTCGGTCATCCACGGCGTCTCGCGGATCGGCAAGATCATCCTCTTCGCCGGCCTGATCATGGCGTCGGTCTTCCTCGCCTTCGTCAGCCAGCCCGACGTGATCGCGAAGATGATGGGCCTCGGCCTCGGCCTCGCGATCCTCATAGACGTGCTGATCGTACGGCTCGTGATCGCCCCGGCGGTCGTCCAGCTGCTCGGCGACAAGGCCTGGTGGATGCCCGGCTGGCTCGACAAGGTGCTGCCGAACATCTCGCTCGACGGCCACGAGGAGGACGCCGACTCCGAGGCCGACCTCGAGGCGAAGATCGCCCGCGAGGCCGAGAAGGAGAAGGTCGGCTAGCGACGTCCGGTGACGTGCGCGCGGCCGGCGGAGATCCGCCGGCCGCGACCCCGCCGGTGACGCACCAGGGCCGGAAGCCTCTCTCCCGAGGCTTCCGGCCCTCGGTCGTTCAGGCGGTCGGCGCGGCCATCGGTCCCGACGAGGGTTGGAACGCGATCGTGGCGTCAAGCGCCGGTCCCACGTCGAGCACGGCGTCGCCTGCGGGCACCAGCCAACCCCACTCTCTCTCCGCTTCCACCCAGTACTGACTGAGCTGCGGGTAGGGCGTCGTGAGCCCGAGACGCTCCGGGTGCGCCGGCAGTTTGACCGAGAAGCGCGTCGTGCTCGCGGTGTAGACGTCGATCAGCACGACGTTGTATCCACCCGGACGTTGGAAGGCGACGTAGCCCTGCCGAAAGCGCTGCTGCAAGTTGAGACCGCGACGCTCGACCTGCTCCGCGACCGCGTCTACGAGCGCCCGGCCGACGTGCAGCCGCTCGTCAGGCACTCCGAGCTGCTCCGCGTAGCTCCGCCAGTCCCATTCGACCGACGCCGTCGTCGCGCGCTTCGCTCTCTTGGCCCAGTCGTTGGGCTGTACCACGACGCGAAAGTGCGGTGCCGGGAGGGAGCCGTCGATCCGCAGCAGCTCGAGCTCGACACCGAAGAAGCCGACGCCCTCGATGGTCGCGTCGTTGAGCCACTCGAGTGCCGCCACATGCTCAGGCGTGAGCGTCTCGGCGATCCAGACGACTACGTCAGCATTCGTCCCCGCGCAGTAGGTCAACAGCTTGCCGAGATGATCGTGGTCGGTCTGACCGAATTGGTTCTCGACGATCACGACCCGCTCGGCGGCGTCGACGAGCAGCAGGTCGAGCGAATATCGCCCGACTGGGTGCTCGCGCTCGCGCAGCTCGAGCGCGAGCCCGAGCTCCCGCCCCAGGAGGTCGAGGTTGTCGGCGAGCCAGGGAGTGAAGTCGTGCGCCTCGTGACGCCATCCGCCATCGACGGTGGCCGAGACCTTCCGCAGCACTCCGAAACGCGGGTCATCGCTCATCCGGCGACCCTACCGCCGTCGCCGCACCAGCGACTCAGCAACCCCGCAGCGCGCCTCGCGAACAGGTCACCCAGCGTCGTCCTCGCCGGCGAAGTAGTCGGAATCCACTCTCTTCAGCTCGAACCGCTCCGCGACGAATACACCAACACCGAAGTCGATCATGAGCTGAGCCAGCTCCTTGCCGTCGATCAGGATCACACGCGAGTTGACGCTTGAGGCATAGTCGACCGCCCCTCTTGAGAACGCCGACGTGGTGATGAACACCCCCTTCGCAGCATGCTTGCCATGCAACGCCCCGACGAACTGCTGGATGCCTGGACGCTGCACGACGCGGTCGCGGGCCCACCGCTTCGCCTGGATGTAGATGACGTCCAATCCGAGGCGGTCCTCCCTGATGACGCCATCGACGCCTTCGTCTCCGGTACCTCCGAGACGTTCGGCTGCATCAGCGCGGCTGCCGCCGTAGCCCATCGAATGCAGGACGTCGAGGACAAGCTGCTCGAAAAAGCTGGGCGATTGATCGAGGATGCGGTCGAGAAGATCCTCAGCCAACGCAGCGCGCAACTCGCGATACGCCGCACCAACGCGCTCCTCTGGAGTCGCGTCAGCTTCGACCTCGCCCACCTTGGTCCCGTTCGAGGTGGCGGGATCCGTCCTCGGGCGCCGAAACTCGTGGAACTCGGCGAACTGGCTCAGGACTTTGAGATCGACGCGATCAGGTTCAGCCGCGAGCACTTCCCGGCCACGGTCGGTGAGTCGGTAGACGGACCGGCGAGGGCGATCGAGCAGTCTGCAGCGGTAGAGGTAGGTCGTCGCCCATCCGACGCGGTTCGCGAAGGTTCTCGCGCGTCCACTCGGCAGCTCTTCTTCCAACTCGACCGCCGTGAGCCCGAACTTCTCGGCGAGTTCAGCTCGGATGCTTGAAACGGCACGCTCGTCCCCGTTGCTCAACGTGAGGAGCAGCGGACGCATCAGCGATTGGAAGTCGGGAACCGCCATCGACGGCACGTCAGCCTAGTGACGCCTGCGGACCGCCCGCCGCAGTTCGCTGCGGGGAACTGGCGGGCCGCATCCGACGCGAAGGATGCGTACCGCCAGTTCGCACCGGCCGAGCCGCGCCGGCTCTCAGGCGCCCTTCGCCTCCAGCTCCTCCTCCGGGCTCTGCTCGCCGATCTGCGCGAAGACCTGCGGCCGGGCCGACTTCAGCCAGGCGCCGAGGAGCAGGCCGACGATGCCGCCGCCGAAGAGGATCGCCGGCAGGACGATCGTCATGTCGTCGGTCGGCGCGTCGATCATCGACGTGATCAGCACGTTGAAGTTCGACAGGCCGAGGATCAGCATGCCGATCAGGCAGACGCCGGCGATCGCGGGGGCGATCCGCGTCCGCCAGGCGCCGGTTCTCGCCTGGATCTCCGGCCGCTTGGCGAAGAAGGCGACGACCGCGAACGACGTCACCGCCATCAGCAGCAGCACGCCGAGCGCGCCGAGGTTGGTCAGCCAGGTGAAGAGGTGCAGGACCGGGTCCTTGTCGGCGAGCGCGAACCAGCCGATCACGACCAGCGCCAGCAGCGACTGGACGATCGAGCCGACGTACGGCGCGCCGGTGCGCGGGCTGACCTTCGCGAAGGCGGCCGGGAACACTCTCTCGCGGCCGAGCGCGAAGAAGTAGCGCGCGACGGCGTTGTGGAAGGCGAGCACGGCGGCGAACAGCGAGGTCGCGAACAGCAGCGACGCCGAGTCGGCCCAGAAGGCGCCGAGCCGGTCGCCACCGGCGCCTATCAGCACCGTCGTCGGGTCGGGCGCGGCGCCGTCGGGTGTCGTGAAGCCCGCTCTCATCAGCGCCTCGGGGTTCACCATCGTGTGCGGGCCGACCGAGTTGGCCAGCAGCCACGAGGAGATCGCGTAGAAGCCGCCGATGATCGCGACGCCGATCAGCGTCGCGCGCGCGACCGTCCGCTTCGGGTCCTTGCACTCCTCCGAGTAGATCGCCGCCGACTCGAAGCCGACGAACGACGCGACGCAGAAGGTCAGCGCGGCGCCGAGCGCGGTGCCGGTCGCCTCGCTCGGGCTGAAGCCGAGGAAGGTGATCCCCTCCGGGCCGGGGTCGGCGAGCACGGCGAAGTCGAAGATCGCGACGACGATCACCTCGAGGATCAGCAGCAGCGCGAGCACGCGCGCGTTGAGGTCGACCTGCAGCATGCCGAGCACCGCGACGATCCCGCCGCCGATCAGGCACCACCAGTACCACTCCAGCGTGATGCCGACCTTGTCGGCCATGAACGCCCCGAACGCGACGCCGAAGAGGCCGTAGATGCCCATCTGCATCGCGTTGTAGGAGACGAGCGCGACGAAGGCGGTTCCGACCGCCGGGATCTTGCCCAGTCCACGCGCGACGTAGGTGTAGAAGGCGCCCGCGTCGGCGACGTAGTGGCTCATCGCGGCGTAGCCGACGGCGAAGACGCCGAGCACCGCGGCGAGCGGGATGAACAGGAACGGGATGCCCATGTTCCCCGTCACCAGGTAGGTCGCCGCCTGCCCGCCGGCGACGGCGGTCAGCGGCGCCGAGGCGGCGACGATGAAGAACACGAGGTCCCACGTGCCGAGGGCCCGCCGATGCAGACGGCCCTCACCGGCCCCGCCCGCGGGGACCGCAGCTGACTCAGCGATTGACATCGCTCTCCTCTCCGTGGGCGCGCCGTGCGATCACGCGCGCCCCTCCTCGGTTGTCGTCCCGCACCACATCGGGACGAATGACGCCAGCACGCGCGCGACCTCGGCGAGCGACGAGAGCGAGACGCGCTCGTCGATGCCGTGGATCTCCTCCGCACGCGGGCCGAAGCAGATGGCAGGGATGCCGTGACGGACGAAGTGCCGCGCGTCCGTCGTCGCGGTCGTCGCCTCCAGGCGCGGGGCGGCGCCGTGGACGCGCTCGTAGGCGGCCGCCAGCTCCCGCACGACCGGCTCCTCGTGGGAGACGACCGCTCCCTCGCAGGCGAAGCCGTCGTAGCGGACGACGGGCGGATGGTCGCGCAGGACCGGATCGGCCGCGGCGGCGCGCGCGATCGTCTGCTCGACGCGCGCTCTCGCCTGCTCCGGCGTCTCGCCCGGGTAGAGGCCGAGGCGGCACGACAGCGTGCACTCGGCCGCGACGGTCGAGGTCCAGTCGCCGCCGGTGACGATCCCCGGGTTGAGGTTGATCGGATGCGCGAAGCCGTCGTAGGGGGCCGGCGGGTCGGCGTTCAGCTCGGCCTCCAGCTCGCGCAGCGCGCCGAGCAGTCCGTAGGCGGCGTCGATCGCGTTGAAGCCGAGCGTCGAGGCGCGGGCGGCGTGGGCCGGGACGCCGCGGACGTCGACGTGGAACCAGAGGACGCCGACCTGCGCGACGGTGAAGTGGTCGGGATGCGGCTCGGTGATGACGCAGGCGTCGGCGCGGGCTCCGTCGAGCAGGCACTGGAGCGCGCCGTTGCCGGTGCACTCCTCCTCGACGACCGACTGCAGCTCGACGCGCCCCGCCAGCTCGACCCCGAGTCGTCGCAGCGCGCGGATCGCGCCGGTCATCGCGACGAGGCCGGCCTTCATGTCGCCGGCGCCGCGGCCGTACAGCCAGTCGCCGTCGCGACGGGCCTCGAACGGGTCGCCGGTCCACAGGCTCGCGCTCGCGGGCGGGACGACGTCGACGTGGCCGTTGAGGATCAGCGAGCGCGCGCGGCGCGAGCCGTCGGGGGCGACCGCACCACCCGCGACGGGCGCGCCGCCGGCGCCCTCCCACACCGCGACGACGTTCCGCTTCCCCGCGACGCTCCAGGAGAACGGCGAGCTGCCCGGCGCCGCGCGCAGCGCTGCTGCGTCGAGCGGGACCGAGCGGGGCGTCAGGCCGCAGTCGGCGAAGGCGGCCTCCATCACCGCCTGGCCTGACTCCTCCCGACCGAGCGTCGTCGGCGCCTCGACCAGCCGCACGAGCAGCGCCTCCATCCACGCGCGCTCGGCCGCGACGGCGGCGTCGATCGCCGCCTGGGAAGGCGCCGCTCGACCGCGCGCGACGTCGCGTGCGCCTGCGCTCATCCCACGCTTCCGTCGAGGATCTGGAGCGTCTTCAGGTCGCTGTAGAAGTCGAGCGCGTAGTCGCCGCCCTCGCGGCCGATGCCGGAGATCCCGACGCCGCCGAACGGCGCGGTCAGGTCGCGCACGAGGAAGGTGTTGACCCAGACGATCCCGGCGCGGATCTGCCGCCCGATCCGGTCGGCCCGCCCCATCGACGACGTGTAGACGATCCCGCTCAGCCCGTACTGCGTGCTGTTGGCCAGCGTGACCGCCTCGTCCTCGTCGGCGAAGGTCTGGAAGGTCAGCACCGGCCCGAAGACCTCGCGCTGGACGATCTCCGCGTCGTTGGAGGCCGGCTCGATCAGCGTCGGCTCGTAGTGCAGCCCGCCGGCCCGTCTGCCGCCGCGCACGACGGTGTCGCCGGCCGCGCGCGAGCGCTCGACGAACGCCTCGACGCGCGCCAGGTGGTCCGGATGGATCAGCGGCGAGATCGTCGTCGCCGGGTCGCGCGGGTCGCCGAGCACGTGGGCGTCGGTGTACGCGTGGAACTTCTCCAGGAAGGCGTCGCGGATCGACGCCTGCACGAGGATGCGCGTGCCGGCGAGGCAGACCTGGCCGGAGTCGTCGTACTGGCCGGCGGCCTTCTTCGCGGCCGCGTCGAGGTCGGCGTCCTCGAAGACGATCAGCGGCCCCTTGCCGCCCAGCTCGCCGGTGAACGGGACGAGGTTCTGCGCCGCGGAGACGCCGATGTGGCGGGCGGCGTCGGGCGAGCCGGTGAAGGAGACGCGGCGGATCAGCGGGTGCCTGACGAGCGCCGCGCCGGCCTCCTCGCCGATCCCCTGCGCGACGTTGAAGACGCCCGGCGGCATGCCGGCCTCCGACGCCAGCTCGGCCAGCAGCGCGCAGGCGAGCGGCGACCACTCGGCCGGCTTCAGCACGACCGTGCAGCCGGCCGCGAGCGCCGGCGCCGTCTTCCAGGTCGACAGCATGAACGGCGCGTTCCACGGCGTGATCACCGCGGCCGGGCCGGCCGGCATCCGCTGGACCCGGTTCCACGTCCCCTTCGAGTGCCAGTCGCGCTCCTCGTAGGCGACCGCGAGGTCGGCGTAGGAGCGGTAGTTGAGCGCGCCGCGGGCGATCACGCGCAGCTGCAGCGACTCCAGCAGCATCGCCATGTCGGCGCACTCGACCGCGGCGAGCCGCTCGACGTTCGCCTCGATCGCGTCGGCCAGTCTGTGCAGGTGGGCGGCGCGCCCGGCCGGGCCGAGCG
>JAEXXR010000276.1 GCA_023405705.1 Actinomycetes bacterium | reverse complement strand
CTTCAGGCCGGTCGCGGCGACGATGATCGGCAGCGCGGCGTGGCGCGAGAGCGCGTTGGCGTCCTCCCGCGTGAAGCCGCGGGCGCGTGCGGCGGCGAGTGTCGCGCCGTTGCGCGAGACGCCCGGCACCAGCGCGCACGCCTGCGCCAACCCGATCGCGAGCGCGTCGCGCCAGGTCGCCGTCTCTCTGACGCGCTCCTGCGGCGCACGGTCGGCGGCCGCCATCGCCAGCGAGCCGATCACGAGGCCGGCGGCGATCGTGCCGGGCGTGCCGAGGTGGCGCTCGATCGGCCGCTCCAGCGCGAACGCGAAGAAGCCGGCCGGCACGAACGACAGCACCAGCAGCTCGATCCGCCGCCGGTCGAGCCCGCGCGCCGTCTCCTGCACCTCGCCGCGGAGCGTGATCAGCAGCGCCGCCGCGGTGCCGGCGTGGAGCGCGACCTCGAACGCCTTGCGCAGCTCGGGATCGAGGTCGGCGTAGCTCCAGCGCAGCAGCCACGGCACGAGCGTGATGTGGCCCGAGGAGGAGATCGGCAGCAGCTCCGCAGGGCCGTGCAGCAGCCCGAGCGCCAGCGCCTGGCCGGCCGGGAGCGTCTCGGGGGCCGCCGCGTCGCTCACGCCGGCTCGGGCCCGACCGGCTCGTCGCCCCGGCCCCGCCACCAGCGGATCCCGTACCAGGCGGCGACCGCGACGATCGCGACGGCGACCGCGTAGTCGACGTAGTGGAGGTTGTCCTTCCACATCGTCCAGTTGTCGCGCGCCTCCTTGCCGATGAAGGTGAGCGCGAAGACCCACGGCAGGCAGCCGATGAAGGTCAGCACGGAGAAGCGGACGAACGGCATCCGCGCGACGCCGGCCGGCAGCGAGATGAACGTGCGCACGATCGGCAGCATCCGCGTGACGAGGACGGCGGCGGAGCCGTGCTTCTCGAACCAGCGGTCGGCCTGCTCCAGCTGGCGTCTGGAGATGTGCAGCTTTCTGCCGTGGCGCTCCAGCAGCTCGACGCGGCCGAAGCGGCCGACGCCGTAGGCGATCCACGAGCCGACGAGGTTGGCGCTCGCGCCGATCAGCGTCGCCGCCAGCAGCGAGTAGTGGCCGAGCGAGACGTTGAAGCCGGCGAACAGCATCGTCGCCTCCGACGGGATCGGGATGCAGGCGCTCTCCAGCAGCATCAGAACGAAGACGCCGGCGAGGCCGAGCTTGTCGACGACGTCGGTCGCGAAGTTGATCAGCGGCTCGGTGATCGAGGCGAGGAGAAGAGCAGGCACGGCGAAGGAGGGTAACGCCGCCGCGCACGGCGGCGGCTGAGAAGTCGCTGAGAGCGGGCGCTGCTCAGCCGGCGGCGGCCGGAGCCGGCAACTGCTCCAGCGCGCGCACGAGCGGCTCCAGCTCCGGCACCTGCTCGGCCTCCTCCAGCGCCGTGCGGACTGCGTCGTCGTGGGTGGGGCGGGCGGCGGCGAGCAGGGCGGCGCCCGCCTCGGTCACCTGGCTGTAGATGCCGCGGCGGTCGTCGGGGCAGAGGTAGCGGGCGAGCAGGCCGCGCTCCTCCAGGCGGCTGACCAGCCGCGTCGTGGCGCTCTGGCTCAGCACGACGGCGTTCGACAGCTGCTGCATCCGCATGTGGTGCTCGTCCTGGCGGGAGAGGACGTCGAGGACCGTGTACTCGCTGACGCTGATCGCATGCGCCGCCTCCAGCGCTCTGCCGAGGCGGTCCTCGATGCGGGCGTGCAGCGCGGCGAGCGTGCGCCAGCCCTGGGCGCGGGCTTCGGCGGCGTCGGCGGGCATCGTCATGGCGGTCCTCCGGCAGGCGTTCTGCGCGCAGTGTCAGCGCGCGCTACTATCCAGCGTCTGCAATAGCCCGCGTGTGCAACTATTGCTGACGCGGGTAACAAGCTCCACCTGACGCTACCAGGAAGGACCCCATGGCCCACCGCCTTCCGGCCGCGCGGCGCTCCCGGCGCCGTGCCTTTCCACCAGCCCTGATCGCCCTCGCGCTCGGCGCCTTCGGCATCGGCACGACCGAGTTCGTGATCGCCGGCCTGCTGCCCGAGGTCGCGCGCGACACCGGCGTCTCGATCCCGACCGCAGGCCTGCTGATCTCCGGCTACGCGCTCGGCGTCGCCGTCGGCGCGCCGCTGCTGACCGCCGCCGCCACGCGGGTCCCGCGCAAGGCGGTGCTGCTGACGCTGATGGCGATCTTCGTCGCCGGCAACCTGCTCTCCGCGCTGGCGCCCGGCTACGGCCTGCTGATGGCCGGCCGGATCGTCTCCTCGCTCAGCCACGGCGCCTTCTTCGGCGTCGGCTCGGTCGTCGCCGCCGGGCTCGTGCCGCCGCAGCGGCGCGCCAGCGCGATCGCGCTGATGTTCACCGGCCTGACCGCCGCGAACGTGCTCGGCGTCCCGCTCGGCACCGCCGTCGGCCAGCAGCTCGGCTGGCGCGCGACCTTCTGGATCGTCACCGCGCTCGGCGTGATCGCCTTCGTCGGCATCCTCGCGCTCGTGCCGCGCCAGCCGGCCGACCCCGACGCCGACCTGCGCCGCGAGCTGGCCGTCTTCCGCCGCGGCCAGGTGTGGCTGGCGCTGGCGATGACGGCGCTCGGCTTCGGCGGCGTCTTCGCCGCCTTCACCTTCATCGCGCCGATGATGACCGAGCTGGCCGGCTTCTCCGAGCACGCCGTCACCTGGCTGCTGGTGCTGTTCGGCCTCGGCCTCGTCGCCGGCAACCTCGTCGGCGGCCGGCTCGCCGACCGCGCGCTGATGCGCAGCCTCTACGGCATCCTCGCCGCGCTCGCCGGCGTGCTCGTCCTCTTCACCGTCACCGCCCACTCGCAGCTCGGCGCGATCGTGACGATCGCGCTGCTCGGCTTCGCCGGCTTCGCGACCGTCCCGCCGCTGCAGATGCGGATGATGGAGCAGGCGAAGGGCGCGCCGACGCTCGCCTCGGCCGCCAACATCGGCGCGTTCAACCTCGGGAACGCGGGCGGCGCCTGGCTGGCCGGGCTGACGATCGACGCCGGATGGGGGTACACCGCTCCCAGCTGGGTCGGCGCCGCGCTCGTCGCCGCCGGCCTCGCCGTCGCCCTCCTCGCCGGGCGGCTCGACCGCCGCGCCGCGCGAGCGCGCGGCGACGCCGCGCGTCTGACCCCCCCCCCCGGCGCCGGCCAGCCCCC
>JAEXXR010000225.1 GCA_023405705.1 Actinomycetes bacterium | reverse complement strand
GGGGGCTTGTTTCAAGCCCCCGGGTGTGCTCCATACTCGCTCGCCGCAAGCGACGAAGGAGCGACGCGATGGGCACGAACGAGCACGCGAAGACGACCGCCGGAGACGACCTGGAGCCTGTGGGCACCGGCCGCTGGGTGCTGGGCCTCGAGGAGGTCGACGCGACGCAGGCGGCGCTGGTCGGCGGCAAGGGCGCCCACCTCGGCGAGCTGACGCGGATCGACGGCGTCGACGTGCCGCCCGGCTTCTGCGTCACGACGGATGCCTTCCGGCGGATGCTGGCGACGGTCCCGTCGCTCGACGCCGGCCTCGACCGGCTGGCGCGGCTGGACCCCGACGACCGCGAGGCGATCGGCGCGCTCAGCGCCGAGATCCGCCGGACGGTCGAGGCGGTCGCCGTCCCCGCCGACGTCGCGGCGGCGATCGTCGCCGCGCTCGACCGCCTCGGCGACGACGCCGCCTGCGCGGTCCGCTCCAGTGCGACCGCGGAGGACCTGCCGGGCGCGTCGTTCGCCGGCCAGCAGGACACGTACCTGAACGTCGCCGGGCCGGCGGCGGTGCTCGCGCACGTCAGCCGCTGCTGGGCGTCGCTGTTCACCGAGCGGGCCGTCGCCTACCGCCTGCGCAACGGCTTCGACCACCGCAGCGTCGAGATGGCCGTCGTCGTGCAGCGGATGGTCTGCGCGGACGCCGCCGGGATCCTCTTCACCGCCGACCCCGTCAGCTCCGACCGGAAGGTCGTCTCGATCGAGGCCGGCTTCGGCCTCGGCGAGGCGCTCGTCTCAGGCCTGGTCGACGCCGACGCCTACACGGTGCGCGACGAGCGGATCGTCGCCCGGAGGATCGGCCGCAAGCGGCTCGCGGTCCGCGCGCTGCCCGGCGGCGGGACGGAGGAGCAGGCGGTCGATCCGGCGCGGCAGCGGCAGCCGGCGCTGACCGACGCGCAGGTCGTGCGCCTGGCGCGGCTGGGCCGGCGGATCGAGGCGCGCTTCGGGCGCCCGCAGGACGTCGAGTGGTGCCTGGCCGGCGATCGCCTCCAGATCGTCCAGAGCCGGCCGATCACGACGCTCTTCCCGATCCCGGACGCCGGCGACGAGGAGAACCACGTCTTCGTCTCCGTCGGGCACCAGCAGATGATGACCGACGCGATGAAGCCGCTCGGGCTGTCGCTCTGGCAGCTGACGGCGATGCCGCGGATGCACGAGGCCGGCGGGCGGCTGTTCGTCGACGTGATCAAGGGCCTCGCCGCGCCGGCCTCCCGCGCGGCGATCGTCAGAGCGCTCGGGGAGTCCGACCCGCTGCTCGGGGAGATGCTGCAGGCGGTCCTCGACCGCGACGGCTTCGTGCCGTCGCTCCCCGGCGCCGCTCCCGCGGCCGCCCCGCCGCGCGAGGCGCCGGCCCCGATCGCGACCGACCCGGCGATCGTCGCCGAGCTGATCGAGCGCAGCGAAGCCTCCAACGCCGCCCTGGCAGAGGCGATCCGCGCGCATTCGGGGCCGGCGCTGGTCGACTTCGTGCTGGAGGACGTCCAGGAGCTGAAGCGGATCCTCTTCGACCCGCGCAGCGGGCAGGTGTACACCGCGGCGATGGAGGCCGCGGCCTGGCTCAACGAGCGGCTGCTCGCCTGGCTGGGCGAGCGCAACGCGGCCGACGCGCTGACGCAGTCGGTGCCGGGGAACGTCACGTCGGAGATGGGGCTGGCGCTGCTCGACGTCGCGGACGCGATCCGCCCCCACGCGGAGGTGGTGGCGTTCCTGCAGGGGACCGACGACGACGGCTTCCTCGACGCGCTGCCCGGGCTTCCCGGCGGCGCGCAGGCGCGCGACGCGATCGACGGCTTCCTCGACCGCTACGGCATGCGCTGCGCCGGGGAGATCGACATCACGCGGCCGCGCTGGAGCGAGCGCCCCGCGACGCTGCTGCCGCTGATCCTCGGCAACGTCCGGAACGCCGCGCCGGGCGAGGGCGCGCGGCGCTTCGAGCGGGGGCGGCAGGAGGCGCTGGCGAAGGAGCGCGAGCTGCTGGAGCGCCTGCGGGCGCTGCCCGACGGCGAGGCGAAGGCCGCGGAGGCGAAGCGGAAGATCGACCGCGTGCGGACCTTCATCGGCTACCGCGAGTACCCGAAGTACTTCGTCGTCACCCGCTTCCTCGCGTACAAGCGGGCGCTGCTGGAGGAGGCCGAGCGCCTGGTGCGGGCCGGCGCGCTGCGCGAACGGGACGACCTCTTCTTCCTCACCGTCCAGGAGCTGGGCGAGGTCGTGCGCGGCAGCGCGGTCGACGACCGGCTGATCGATCGCCGCAAGCGAGAGCACCGCTCCCACCAGGCGCTCACGCCGCCTCGGCTGATCACCTCCGACGGCGAGGTCCCGGCCGCGACCCGCCGACGCGACGACGTGCCGGCCGGCGCCCTGCCCGGCCTGGCGGTCTCCGGCGGGACGGTCGAGGGGCGCGCCCGCGTGATCGGCGACTTCGCGGAGGCCCAGCTCGAGCCCGGCGACATCCTCGTCACCGCCTGCACCGACCCGAGCTGGTCTCCGCTGTTCGTCGCGATCGACGGCCTCGTGACGGAGGCCGGCGGCCTGATGACGCACGGGGCGGTCGTCGCACGCGAGTACGGCCTGCCCGCCGTCGTCGGCGTCGAGCACGCCACCAGGCTGATCCGGGACGGCCAGCGGATCCGCGTGCACGGCACCGACGGCTACGTCGAGCTGCTCTCCTGACCGCCAGACGGGCCCCTCACGTCCCGTCGCTCTTTTGCGCAGTTTTCCGCCGGGGTAGGCCTTCTTCCAGATGAGTGATCGATCCGAGACCCAGCCGGATCCCGCCCGCGGCTACGAGCTGCTCTCCCGCATCTCCAGCGAGATGGTGCGGCTGCAGAAGGAGTTCTACGGCCGCGGTCCGGAGTCGGCGAAGTCCTACATGCTCGACGACCTGCTCGTGACCGTCATGCGCGGCGGGATGACGACCGCCGAGCGGACGATGCTTGACCTCGGCCGCAGCGACGCCGTCCGCGCCTTCCGCCAGGAGTGGCAGAACGAGATGGGCGAAAAGCTGGTCTCGCGCGTCGAGGCGCTGACCGGCCGCAGGGTCGCGACCTACCAGAGCCAGGTCATGTTCGACCCGGACACGATCGTCGAGCTGTTCGTCTTCGAGGACGCGGCGCCCGACGTGGCGGTCCACGCGACGGCCGTCGAGCAGCTGGCCTGAGGGGTCTCGGGAGCGGGCGCAGAGCGGGCGCGAGCGCCGGCCGCGGGGCCGCCGGCAGAGGCCGCCAGCCGCCGCGGCGCCTAGGATCCGCCGCGTGACCCTGACGCTGATGCACAACCCCCACTGCTCCACCTCGGTGAACGCGCTCGACCTGCTGACCGAGGCCGGCCACGACGTGACCGTGCGCAAGTACCTGCTCGTCGCCGAGCGCCTCGACGAGGCCGAGCTGCGCTCGCTCGCCGACCGCCTCCAGGGCGACCCGGCCGACGCGCTGATCCGCCGCGACAAGAAGTACAGAGGCCTCGGCCTGCAGGCCGACGG
>JAEXXR010000222.1 GCA_023405705.1 Actinomycetes bacterium | reverse complement strand
GGGCCCGGCCGCCCGGCTGCGCCGCTCGTGGCGGCGCAACCGCTTCGCCTGGGCGCTGATCGCCCCGGCGGTCGCGGTGATGGTGCTGATCCACCTGATCCCGACCGCCGGCGGCGTGCTGCTGTCGTTCAGAGAGATCAACACCTTCACCTTCGCGAGACTGTTCGGCGCGCCGTGGGCCGGCGCCGGCAACTACGACGCGATCCTCTTCGAGGCGAGCAACCCGCTCCGCTCGGGGATCTTCAACGCCGCCGGCAACACGCTCGTCTACACCGTCGCGACGGTCGCGGGCACGCTCGTCGGCGGGATGGCGCTGGCGCTGCTGCTGAACCGCGAGTTCCCCGGCCAGAAGCTCGTCCGCACGCTGATGCTGACGCCGTGGGTCGTGCCGAGCTTCGTCGTCGCCGTGCTGTGGCAGTTCATGTGGCAGAGCGACGTCGGGATCGTCAACAAGCTGCTCGTCGACTACACGGGCCTGCTCGGCGAGCGGCCGGTGTGGCTGCTGGGCGAGAACTCGATGTGGGCGATCGTGATCCCGTCGATCTGGCGCGGCATCCCGCTCGCGATGCTGATCTTCCTCGCCGGCCTGCAGGCCGTCCCGAAGGACCTGCACGAGGCGGCGTCGCTCGACGGCGCCGGCGCGATCCGGCGCTTCCGCTCGATCACGCTGCCGCTGCTGCGGCCGCTGATCGCGGTCCAATTGCTGTTCACGACGATCTACGCGGCGTACCAGTTCACGATCCCGTGGGTGATGCTCGGGTCCAACCCGGGCGAGGACGCCGACCTGCTGATGACGCTGATCGTGCGGCAGTCGTTCTCCAACAACCTGTTCGGGATCGGCGCGGCCGCCTCGACGCTGCTGACGATCGTGATGCTGGTGTGGGTCGCCGCCTGGTGGCTGGCCTTCCGCCGCGACATGGAGGCCGACCGATGAGGATGAAGATCTCGCGCAGGGCGCTCGCTCTTCATTGCGAGAACTCGCTGACGCTCCTTCTCGCCGCCGAGGTCGGCCGATGAGCGCGGCGGTCAAGCGACGGGCGATCGACTGGTCGCTCAACGCGCTCACCTACGCGGCGCTGCTGGTGATGCTGGCGCCGGTCTTCTGGCTGGTCGCATCTGCCCTGCAGACCGACGGCAACCTTGCGCGCGGTACGTACGACCTGCTGCACCCGACCTTCGACGCCTTCGGCGAGATGTGGAGATCGGTCGACTTCGCCACGTATCTGAAGAACAGCCTCGTCGTCTGCACCGTAGCGGCGGGCCTGGCGACCGCCTTCGCCTCCTGCGCCGGCTACGCGCTGGCGCGGGTCAGATTCCGCGGCCGCGGGCCGTTCGGCCTGGCGGTGATCGGCACGCAGCTGATCCCGGGCGCGCTGTTCCTGCTGCCGGTCTTCATCGGCTTCGTGTGGCTGGAGCAGAACACCTTCGTGAAGCTGTTCGACAGCCGCACCGGGCTGGTGATCGTCTACACCGCCTTCTTCACGCCGGTGGCGATCTACTTCATGCGCTCCTTCTTCCAGGCGATCCCGCGGGACCTGGAGGAGGCGGCGATGGTCGACGGCTGCACCCGCTTCGGCGCCTTCGTCAAGGTCGTGCTGCCGAACGCCGCGCCCGGCCTGGTGGCGACCTTCGTCTACGCCTTCCTGTTCGCCTGGGACGAGTTGCTGTTCGCGCAGGCGCTGACGGAGAGCAACGCCGAGACGATCCCCGTCGGGATCCGCAACTTCATCGGAAACTACTCACAGGAGTACGCGCAGTTGATGGCAGCCGGAGTCGTAGCGACCGTGCCGGTGGTGGTGGCCTTCTTCGCCACCCAGCGCTGGCTCGTGAAGGGCCTGACCGCAGGGGCGGTGAAGGGATGAGCGCCCCGGAGACGGCGGCGGGGGCCGCGCCGGCCGCGGCTGCCGCTGCGCCGCCGGCCGCGGCGCCCGTGGTCCCGCCGGGCTTCCGCTTCGGCGTCGCCACCTCGGCGTACCAGATCGAGGGCGCCGTCCGCGAGGACGGCCGCGGCGAGTCGAACTGGGACCGCTTCGTCCACCAGGAGGGCAACGTCGTCCGCGGCGAGACCGGCGACGTCGCCTGCGACCACTACCACCGCTGGCGCGAGGACCTCGACCTGATCGAGGCGCTGCGGATCGAGGCATACCGCTTCTCGATCGCCTGGCCGCGGATCCAGCCCGACGGCTCCGGTCCGCCGCTGCGCAAGGGCCTGGACTTCTACCGCGGCCTGGTCGAGGGGATGCTGGAGCGCGGCATCGAGCCGACCGCGACGCTGTTCCACTGGGACCTGCCGCAGGCGCTGGAGGAGCGCGGCGGCTGGGCGGCGCGCGAGACCGCGCTGCGCTTCGCCGAGTACGCCGGGATCGTCGCCGCCGAGCTGGGCGACGTCGTCGAGCGCTGGGTGACGATCAACGAGCCGTGGGTCGTCGCCTTCCTCGGCTACCAGGAGGGCCGCAAGGCGCCGGGGATCAGAGACTGGCCGACCGCGCTGCGCGCCTCCCACCACGTCCAGCTCGCGCACGGGCTCGGGCTGGAGGCGGTGCGGGCCGCGGCGCGCAGACCGGCGCTGGTCGGGCCGTCGCTGAACCTCTCGCCGATCCACCCGGCCGACCCGGACAGCGCGGCCGACCGCGCCGCCGCGGTCGTGCAGGACGGCTACCTCAACCGCTGGTACCTCGACCCGCTCTTCCGCGGCGCCTACCCGCAGGACATGGTCGAGCGCTACGAGGCCTGCTACGGGCCGTTCGACGTCGTGGAGGAGGGCGACCTGGAGCTGATCTCGGCGCCGGTCGACTTCCTCGGGATCAACTACTACAACCCGATGCGGGCGCGCGCGGTGCCAGGCGAGCAGCCGCTGGAGCTGGAGCTGGTCGAGGGCCGGCCGCCGCTGACCAGCATGGGCTGGGAGGTCGAGCCCGACGGGCTGCGCCAGACGGTGCGGCGGATCCGCGACGAATACCGCGACCTGCCGATCTGCATCACCGAGAACGGCGCCGCCTACCCCGACGGCGAGGACCCGGTCGACGACGCCGAGCGCACCTCCTACGTCGAGCGTCACCTGGCGGCGCTGGAGCAGGCGATCGCCGAGGGCGTGAACGTCGAGCGCTACTTCCTCTGGTCGCTGCTCGACAACTTCGAGTGGGAGCACGGCTACGAGCAGCGCTTCGGGATCGTCCACGTCGACTTCGAGACGCAGGCGCGCACGCCGAAGCGCAGCGCGCTGGCGTACAGCGACCACATCGCGCGGGTGCGCGGGGAAGGCGGGTGAGGAGATGGCGGCGATCGCGTTCGACGGCGTCTCGAAGGTCTACGACGACGGCACCACCGCCGTCGAGGGGCTGGGGCTCGACGTCGCCGACGGCGAGTTCCTCGTGCTCGTCGGGCCGTCGGGCTCGGGCAAGTCGACGGCGCTGCGGATGCTCGCGGGGCTGGAGGAGATCAGCGCCGGCGAGGTGCGGATCGGCGGGACGGTCGTCAACGACGTCGCGCCGAAGGACCGCGACGTCGCGATGGTCTTCCAGAGCTACGCGCTCTACCCGCAC
>JAEXXR010000211.1 GCA_023405705.1 Actinomycetes bacterium | reverse complement strand
GGGCCCGGCGCCGTAGCCCTGCAGCCGGCGCAGGGCGCGGTGGGCGGTCGCGACGAGGCGCGGCCGCTCGCCGGTGGCGACGCCCGGCGTCTTCGCCGTCAACGCGAGGCCGTAGGCCATCGACGAGAGCGTCCAGGCCTGGCTGAGCGAGCGGCCCCAGTAGCCGATCTCGCCGTCGGGCGCGGTCGCCGCCGAGGCGGTGCGGCCGAGCGCGGCGAGCACGCCGGGGTAGCGGCTGCCGGCATCTCTGCCGAGCAGCTCGATCGCACGGGCGTAGGCGGCGTAGGAGAGCGTCAGGTAGGAGATCGGGAAGTTGGGCGCGTCGCTGAGCACGTAGTTGCGGCCGGTGACGGAGGCAGGGACCTGCTGCGTCACGAGCCGCACGGCGCGCGAGCGCGCGAGCGCGCGGCCGCTGCCGAGCACCGCGCCGGTGCTGCCGCCGGTGACGCCGGTGCGCTGGGCCTCCAGCACGGCGACGGCGTCGACGAGCGCCTTGTTGCTGACTCTCCCGTTCTTGACCTCCTGCAGCTGCAGGAAGGTCGTCGGCTGCTGCTTGAGCCAGACGGCCCAGCGCTGCATCGACTCCTTCGCGCCGGGGAGGTGGCTCAGCCGCGTGCGCACGACGTTGTAGCCGGCCGCGACGCCCCACAGCTCGAAGCAGCGGGTCGGGTTCCATCTCTTGACGCCGCCTCTGGTCGCGGCGTCGAGGGCGCGCATGCCGGCCTGCACGACTCTGCGGTTGCCGTCGCGCTGGCCGGTCTGGATCAGCGCGTAGCCGGCGATCGCGTCGCCGTAGCGGCTGGAGCCGTCGTCGGAGAAGGCGTCGCGCAGCGAGCCGTTGGGCTGCTGCTGGAGGAACAGCGAGGTCGCCAGCGCGCGCGAGGTGGCGAGCCACTCGTCGCGGCTGACGGCCGCGGCCATGCTGGTCGTGACGACCTCCTCCTGCCGCTCGACGTCCGCAGCGGCCGGCGCAGCTGCGGGGAGCAGCCCGCAGAGCGCCAGCGTCGCCGCGGCAGCGGCCGCGATTCCACGCGCGGCCGAGCCGTTGAGAACCTTGCGCATCGATCAGCCTCTTCCGCCTGCGGCGCCGATCTCGGTCAGGCGCAGCCCGCCGCCGGCGCGCTCGACCACGAACACCTGCACCCGGTTGGCGCCGTCGCGCAGCGCCGTCTCCGGCACCATCGCCGACAGGCGCTGCGCCGGCTCGTCCTTCAGATAGGCGCTGCGCGTGACCGCCTCGACGCGGCCGTTGACGGCGATCGCGAAGTCGTGACGGGCGCCGGCGTCGTCGCCGGCGATCGTCGCGGTCACGTGCGCCGGCACCAGCCCGCTGGCGCGGTCGACCGCGCGCAGCTCCGCGTCGCCGTCGATCTCCGCGCGGAAGCCCGCGCCGCCGCGTGCGACCGTCAGCTCGCTCAGCGCTCTGCCGAGCAGCTCCGGGTTGGGGCCGAGGCCGTAGAGGCCCGGCTGCTCGTCACCGCTGCCGAACAGCGCGTGCTGGCGTCTCAGCAGCTGCGCGCGCCGGCGGGTGAAGTCGGCCGCGGACATCGTCACCGAGCCGCCGAAGCCGCGCTTCAGCATCGTCACCGAGCGCCGGCCGCGGACCTTCGCGGAGTCGGCCGGGCTGCCGTCGTGCTCCCACGACAGTCTCAGCCGCAGCAGTCTCGCGACCGTCGGCAGCACGTCGATGCTGCGGATCCAGCTCTCGCTCGTGACGCCTCTGCGCTGGCCGGGCGCCTTCACGAACAGCGGCACCGACGCGACCTCGACGAGGTTCAGCCTCGTCGCGACGCGGCGGTCCTCGCCTCTGCGGAAGGCGACGCCGTGGTCGGCGGTGACGACGACGAGCGCTCTGTCCCACAGGCCGGTCCGCTCGAGCCGGTCGATCAGCTTGCCGAGCTGGCGGTCGACGAAGCCGACCTGCAGCAGATGGCGCTGGTAGGTCTGGTCGACGAGCGTCTGGTCGCCGAAGCTCTGCGTCGAGGTCTGGCCGGGGATCGGCTCGCGCGCGCCCCGCCGGTAGACGTTGCCCGACGGCAGGTAGAGCAGCGGCACGTGCGGCAGCAGCGTGTGCTGGAAGTGGAGCGCGCCCTTGCCGGCTCTGATGCGGGCGATCCAGCGGTCGAGCCGCTCGGGGCGGCCGCTGCCGAGGTTCGACAGTATCGACGGGCGTCTGCGCGCCGCGGCTCTCGCCTGCGGCGGGGCGTGGGAGGCGGCCGCCTCCTCGTCCGCGTGCTCCGCGCCCTCCTCCTCGCCGCCGAAGCCGCCCCAGCTCTCGGAGATCGACGGCAGCTCGCGCTCGAGCGACGGCGGTGTGACCTCGTGCAGCCAGATCACGCCGACGTCCTGACCGAGCGCGTTCAGCCTGTCGAGCAGGCCGGCCGAGCGCGCCTGCGGGCAGAGCTCGTCGGGGCAGAGGCCGGTCGCCTCCTCGGCGACGTTGACGCGGCCCTTCTGGCCCAGCAGCGTGAAGAGGTTGCCGGGATGGTCGCGCGTGATCGGCAGCTGGCCCTTGTGCGGCAGCCGGCCGCTCAGCAGCGCCGGGACGGCCTGCGTCGTCGAGTCGTAGACGGTCGTCGCGTTGCGGTACCAGGTGGAGCGCGCCGCGAGCCGCGCGAAGTTCGGGTGGCGGACGGCGTCGATCTCGCCGTCGGGGCCGAGCAGCTCCAGCGCCGAGAACTCGTCGAAGACGACCCACACGATCGGCGTGTCGGTTCTCTTCGTCGCGGCCAGCGCCGGCTCGTCGGAGGGCAGCACCAGCGCCGAGACCGGCGAGAGGCAGAGGAAGAAGGCGAGGAACAGCAGCGGCGCTGGCGACAGCACGGTCAGCACGGAGCGCAGCTGGCGCGAGCGCGCGTACGCGATCGCGCAGCCGGCGCCGATCGCGGCGGTCGCGACGAGCATCGTCGCCGTCGGCGCCGAGGTCGCGCGCTTCAGCACCTGGATCGCGACGATCGCCGCCAGCGTGCCGACGAACAGCAGGTGGACGGCGCGGCGGACGCGGCGGCCGGCGAGGCCGGCGAGCAGCTCGACGAGCAGCAGCGCCAGCGGCGGCAGCAGCGTCGCGGCGAGCGCGAACAGGACGATGTCGATCGCCGGCGCGTCGCGCGCGGCGAAGAACTCGGCGTTGTCGCCGAGCAGGCTGAAGAGCGGCTGGGCGATCGCGAAGGCGCTCAGGACCGTCAGGTGGAGGCCGTCGCGCAGCAGCCCGCGCGCGCCGCCCGGCTCGCGGCTGGCG
>JAEXXR010000109.1 GCA_023405705.1 Actinomycetes bacterium | reverse complement strand
GACCCGGTGTCAGCGACGGTCGCCTCCGGGACGATCGAGACCGGACCGCGCAGGACCGTCGGGTCGGCCGTGTCGCCGGCGTCGGTCGCGGGCGGCGCCCACGATGCCGTCGCGGCGGCGTGGGCATCGGGGTGGTCGCGCCGCCGGGTGGGGCCTGCGGCCGGACCGGTCTGCGGCTCGATGGAGACGATGCCGCGGACGCGGGTGAGCTCGCCGTCGGCATCCGGGTCCTGCGTGTCCTCTTCGGGCGCGTCGTCGAGGATGTCGATCGGGGTGACGGAGTGCGCGAGCTCGATCTGCACGCGCTGCAGGGCGCGGGCGAACGCGACGGCGGACTCGAAGCGATCGCCGGGGCGCTTGGCCATGGCCCGCTCGAGCACCGCCTGCAGCGACGCCGGGGCGTCGGCGCGCTCCAGGCGCGGCACCGGCTGACTCTCGATCCGCTGGATGAGATCGGCGCCGCCGTTGCGGCCGCCCGGCTGCTCGAACGGCGAACGGCCGGCCAGCAGCGTGTATACCGTCGCGCCGAGCGCGTACACGTCGGTCGCGACGCCCGACTCGGGCTGGTCGGTGAACGACTCCGGCGGCGACCACGGAATCGACATGCCGGCGGACGACTCCACGGCATCCGCCGTCGTCGCGATGCCGAAGTCGGTGAGCGCCGGACGGTTGTATTCCGTGACGAGAATGTTGGCCGGTTTGATGTCGCGATGCAGGATGCCGGCGCGGTGCGCCGTCTCGACGGCGGCGGCGACCTGCACGCCGACGCGGAGCGCTTCGGCCACCGAGAACGCCGCGGCGCGCGAGCGCACCTGCAGGTTCGGGCGCGGGCAGTACTCCATGACGAGGTAGGGGCGGCCGTCGTCGGATACCCCCGCCTGGTAGATCGTGACGATCGCGGGGTGCGTCGACAGCAATGCCATCACGTTCGCCTCGGCGGCGAACTGCTCGGCGGCGCCGCCGGCCATGCGGCCCTCGAGCATCACCTTCACCGCGACGCGGCGCCGTGGCAGGTGCTGCTCGTAGAGGTAGACGTCGGCGAACCCGCCCGACCCGAGCACGTCGAGGTAGGTGAACCCCGCGAGCGCCGGCGGCGGTGCGGGCGGACGCTTCGCGGCGCTCACGGCAGGTCCTCGAAGGTGACCGTGACGCCGTCGCCGAGGTCGAGCACGTCACCGGTGATCACCATGGTCGGCTCACCCGGATGCAGCCGCACCGGCTCTTGGCCGCCGCGCAACAGCACCGTGCCGTTGGTCGTGTCGAGGTCGGTGACGAGCACGTGTTCGCCCTCGGCGCGGATCTCGACGTGACTGCGCGAGATGTCCTGCTCCGGGCTGTCGACGGCGACGAGGGTCGGCAGGTCGGAGCCCGACGTCCGCGTCGACTTGGGGCGGCGACCGATGACGACGGGGCGTTCGAGTTCGACGACCCGCCCGGTCGACAGCCGGATGCGGCCGCGTGCAGGATGCCGGGCGGGGACGCTGTCGGTGGACTCGTAACGGTCGGGCTCGGCGGCGCGCATCGCCCGCATGTCCGCGACCGCGATCGTCTCGCCGTCGTGGTCGCCCAGCGCGACCGCGGCAGATGCGGGTGCGGTCGCGGACGCGGACGCGGATGCCGGTGCGGGCGTGGCGAGCGGGGGCGCGGCCGGTGCGAACACGGGTGCCGGCGGCAGGCCGCGGGGGCGGCCCGATGCCGCGATGGTCTCGCCGTCGTGGTCGCCGTCGTCGAGGGCTCCGTGGTCGAGGGCACCGTTGCCGGCACCGTGGGCAGCGACGGCGGCACCGCCGTCGGCGGGGTCCTGGACTTGGCCGTCGGCGTCGCCCGCGTCACCGGGAGTGACCGCGGACGGCCGGGCGACGGTCTCGCCCCACAGCATGCGCTCGTCGGCGTCGCTCGGTGGTTGGGTCGCCATCGGCAGGAGAGTGTCGGCGGCATCCTGCGTGTGGCTGACGGTCTCCGTCGCGGTCTCGCTCGGCGCCGCCGCATCCGCTTCCTCGCCGTCCCCCGGCGCACCGGCATCCGTCGACTCCTCGGCGTCCGCCGTCGCCGACACCGGCACCGGCACCGCCTCCGAGGCCGACGCCACAGCTACCGCCACCGCCCCGGCCACCCCCGCCGCCGCGGGCACCCCGGCGGCCCCACCCACCACCGCGGGCAGGTCCGCGACGATCATCGCGGCACGGACGACACCGGAGCGCAGCGGCACGTTCTCGTCGGCCGCGTCCGCATCCCCGCCCGCGTCGGCGGCGGGCTCGGGAACAATCGTGACGCGGGTCGCGCCGGGGAGGAACCGCTCCGTCCAGGTCGCGACGCCCTCGCCCGAGACCGACTCGGCGCCGTCGCCGCCCTCGACGACCACCTCGACGGCGCCGCGGACCGCGACGCGCACGCCGCCGGCTTCGGCAACCGCCAGCGCGAACGGCGGGATCGCGCTCAACGACGTGCCGAACGCGCCGGTGAGGGCCTCGATCACCGCGCCGATGCCGCCGCCGCCGACCTTGCGCCACACCGCGGTCGCCGTGCCTGCCGACACGGCCGGAGCGAGCACCGCGACCGCGCCGTTCTCGGCGGCGACCCACCATCCGGTCGCGGCCGGGCGGTAGCGCACCAGCGTTCGCTCGGTCATCGACCGTCTCCCCTCGCCCCGGCGCGCGGCCGGGTGTCGCTGTCGGCGTCGCCGCGGCGCGCGCCGGCGGGGGCCGTGTCGAACACGTCGTCGTGGCCGTTGACGGCCAACGCGTCGACGACCACCGCCGTGATGTTGTCGCGGCCGCCGTGCACGAGAGCCTCGTGGATCAGCCGGGTCGCCGCATCGGACGGGTCGGCCTCGGCGGCGAGGATGTCGCGCAGCCGCGCGGCCGACAGCTCCCCCGACAGACCGTCGGAGCACACCAGGATGCGGTCGCCGGGCTCGGCGGGCACCATCCAGTAGTCCGCCTGTCCGTCGCTTCCCGCCCCGATCGCGCGGGTGATCTCGTTGCGACGGCTGTCGGTGACGGCATCCTCCCCGGAGAGGAGCCCCGCGTCGATCAGCTCCTGCACGACGGAATGGTCGACGCTGATCTGCTCCAGCAGGCCGTTCGCGAAGCGGTACGTGCGCGAGTCGCCCACGTTGACCGTGAGCCAGTACCCGACGCCCCCGACCTCCGCGACCGCGACCCCGGTGAGGGTCGTGCCGGCGGCCCGGCCGTCGCTCGCGATCGCCTCGACGCGGGCACGCGCGCGGCGCAGCGCCGCGCGCACCTGGTCGATGCCGAGGCTCGACGCGCCCACGAACTGCGCGAACTCCGCGACGACCGCGGCGCTGGCGCGATCCCCTGCGTCGTGCCCGCCCATGCCGTCGGCGACGAGGAACAGCGGCGCGTCGGCGAGGAAGGAATCCTCGTTGACGCGGCGCCGGAGCCCGGTGTGCGAGGCCGCGGCGGCGCGCACGTGGATGGGCGCATCGATCATGGCGCGACCTCGATCCTCACCTGACGGTCGCCGAACTCCAGCACATCGCCCATCCGCACGCGCGTCGGCTCCCCCGGATCGGCGTGCCGGCGCTCGGCGCCACGCCGCACGACGACGCCGTTCGTGGAGTGGCGGTCGATGACCCACAGCGCCGGATCGACGTCGCCGTCGGGCGCGGCGAAAAGCTCGAAATGCGTCTTGGACAGCGACAGCGTCTCGTCGCGGACCGGGCAGATCATGGCCCCGGTCTCGGGAACGGGGTTGCGGCCGAACAGCGTGCGACCGTACACGGCCTGCGTCGTGCCGTCGTCCCACGCCAGTCGCGCGAGGACCTTCTCGCCGGTGGACAGT
>JAEXXR010000076.1 GCA_023405705.1 Actinomycetes bacterium | reverse complement strand
CGTCGAGCCGCTCCGCGCGCTGGTCGGTCGCGACGACGCGCGCACCGTCGGCGTGCAGCGCCGCGCAGACGGCGCGGCCGGTGTCGCTGGCAGCGCCGGTGACGAGCGCGGTGCGGCCGGCGAGCGGCCCGGAAGACGGCTTCTCGGTGGGCATGGCGCGAATCTAGCAAGCGCTTGGTCGGTACGATAGGGTGCGACCGCGGTGGCACGATGGACGCCATCGGAAGGGCGCGCCGCGCCGGTGCCGCCCTGTCGCTCAGAGGGAGATGGGTCGCTTGACCGCAACCACGCCACAACCGCCCGAGGGCCGCGCGCTGCTGGCCGGCCGCACCGTGCTGGTCACCGCCGCCGCGGGCACCGGGATCGGCTTCGCCGCCGCCGAGCGCTGCGTCCGCGAGGGTGCCCGCGTCGCGCTGAGCGACCGCCACGAGCGCCGCCTCGGCGAAGCCGCCGACCGGCTGACCGAGCTGGCCGGCGAGCGGCCGCTGACGATCCCCTGCGACGTCACCGTCGAGGCCGACGTGCAGCGGATGGTCGACACCGTCGTCGCCGAGCACGGCCGCCTCGACGTGCTCGTCAACAACGCCGGCCTCGGCGGCGAGACGTCGATCCTCGAGATGACCGACGAGCAGTGGTCGTCCGTCCTCGACGTGACGCTCAACGGCACCTTCCGCTGCACGCGCGCGGCGCTGCGGCACATGGTGCAGCGGGGCGGCGGCGGCGCGATCGTCAACAACGCCTCGATCTCCGGCTGGCGCGCCCAGGCCGGGCAGGCCCACTACGCCGCCGCGAAGGCCGGCGTGATGGCGCTGACGCGCTGCTCGGCGCTCGACGTCGCCGACCACGGGATCCGCGTCAACGCCGTCGCGCCGAGCCTCGCGATGCACCCCCATCTCGCCAAGACCTCCTCCGACGAGCTGCTCGCCCAGCTGGCGACGCGCGAGGCGTTCGGCCGCGGCGCCGAGCCGTGGGAGGTCGCCAACGTGATCGTCTTCCTCGCCAGCGACTACGCGTCGTACATGACCGGCGAGGTCGTCTCCGTCAGCAGCCAGCACGCCTAGGAAGGGACCGGCCATGACCGCACCGCAGCTCGTCACCGCAACCGTCGGCGAGGACGGGATCGCCGAGGTCGTCGTCGACGCCCCGCCCGTCAACGCCCTCCCCGTCGCCGGCTGGTTCGAGCTGGCGCGCGTGATCAGGACGCTCGGCGAGGACGAGGCGGTGCGCGTCGTCGTGCTGCGCGCCGAGGGCCGCGGCTTCAACGCCGGCGTCGACATCAAGGAGATCCAGGCCGACGGCGCCTCCCACCGCGCGCTGATCGGCGCCAACCGCGGCTGCTACGCCGCCTTCGCCGCCGTCTACGAGTGCGCGGTCCCGGTCGTCGCCGCGGTCCACGGCTTCTGCCTCGGCGGCGGAATCGGCCTCGTCGGCAACGCCGACGTGATCGTCGCCTCCGACGACGCCACCTTCGGCCTGCCGGAGGTCGATCGCGGCGCGCTCGGTGCCGCGACCCACCTCGCGCGGCTCGTGCCGCAGCACAGGATGCGGGCGATGATGTACACGTCGGCGACCGCGACCGCCGCCGAGCTGCACGCCTTCGGCTCGGTGCTGGAGGTCGTCCCGCGCGAGGAGCTGCGCGACGCCGCGCGCGCCGTCGCCGCGCAGATCGCCGCGAAGAACCCGGTCGTGATCCGCGCCGCGAAGGAGGCGCTGAACGGGATCGACCCGGTCGACGTGAAGCGCAGCTACCGCTTCGAACAGGGCTTCACCTTCGAGCTCAACCTCGACGGCGTCGCCGACGAGGTGCGCGACACCTTCGGCCGCAAGGACGGGTGATCCGAGATGGACCTCACCTACACCCCGGAGGAGGACGCCTTCCGCTCCCAAGCCAAGGCTTGGTTGGCCGAGAACGTCCCGCACGACCTCGCCTCCGGCGACACCGCCGAGGGCTTCGCCCAGCACCTCGAGTGGGAGCGCACGCTGTTCGAGGCGAGATGGGCCGTCGTCTCCTGGCCGCGGGAGTACGGCGGCCGCGACGCCTCGATCTGGGAGTGGCTGATCTTCGAGGAGGAGTACTACCGCGCCGGCGCGCCGATGCGCGTGACGCAGAACGGGATCTTCCTGCTCGCGCCGACGCTGTTCGAGTTCGGCACCAGAGCGCAGCAGGACCGCATCCTGCCGCGGATGGCCGCCGGCCTCGACCTGTGGTGCCAGGGCTGGTCGGAGCCGGGCGCCGGCAGCGACCTCGCCGCGACGAAGGCGCGCGCCGTGCGCGACGAGGCGCGCGGCGGCTGGCGGCTGACGGGACAGAAGACGTGGACGACGCGCGGCGCCTTCTGCACGCACATGTTCGGCCTCTTCCGCACCGATCCGGAGAGCGAGCGCCACCGCGGCCTCACCTACTTCATGGTCCCGCTCGACGCGCCCGGGGTGACGGTCCGCGGCTTCGGCCGCCTCGACGGCGACGAGGGCTTCGCCGAGGTCTTCCTGGAGGAGGCCTTCGTCCCCGACGACGCCGTGATCGGCGAGGTCGACAGAGGCTGGAGCGTCGCGATGGCGACGACCGGCTCCGAGCGCGGCCTGACGCTGCGCTCGCCGGGCCGCTTCCAGGCGGCGGCCGAGCGCCTGGTCGATCTCGCCCGCGAGCGCGGCGCAGCCGGCGACGCGCTCGCGCGCGACCGCGTCGTGCGCGCGTGGATCGACGCCGAGGCCTATCAGCTGTTCACGCTCCAGCAGGTGACCGAGATCGCGCAGGGCGCCGCGACCGGCGCCCGCTCCAGCCTCAACAAGCTGTTCTGGTCGGAGCTGGACGTGCGCCTGCACGAGGCGGCGCTCGACCTGCTCGGGCCGGAGGCGGAGCTGGACGGCCCGTGGTCGCGCGGCTTCCTGTTCGCGCTCGCCGGGCCGATCTACGCCGGCACCAACGAGATCCAGCGCAACATCGTCGCCGAGCGCGTGCTCGGCCTGCCCCGGAAGTGAGGTCCCCCGCATGCGCTTTGCGTTGACGAGCGACCAGGCCGCGCTGCGCGAGGCGGTGCGCGACCTGCTGAGAGCCGAGTGCCCGCCGGCCGCCGTGCGCGCCGGCTGGCCCGGCACCGAGGAGGCCGACGCCGGCCGCGTGCGTGCGCTGTGGTCGCAGCTGGCGGAGATGGGCGTGGTCGGCGCCGCCGTGCCGGAGGCGGCCGGCGGGCTCGGGCTCGGCGCCTGCGCCGTCGTCGGGATGCTCGAGGAGGCCGGCCGCGCCGCTCTGCCGCTGCCGCTGATGGAGACCGTCTTCGTCGCCGGCCCGCTGCTGGCGGAGAGCGACGGGAGCGAGGCGCTGGTCGAGCGGCTCGTCGGCGGCGACCTGATCGCCGCGGCAGCGCTCGACGGCTCCGGGCTGGTGCCGTTCGCGTCCGTCGCC
>JAEXXR010000051.1 GCA_023405705.1 Actinomycetes bacterium | reverse complement strand
GCGTGGGCGAGCGCCTGCGCGAGGCGGTGGCGGCCGGCGGCGACCATCTCCAGCTGGACGCGCACGTAGGCGGCCGCGGCGGCCTCGGGCGATCTGCCGGCGGCGTCGACCGCCTCGTCGATGTCGGCCAGCCAAGCCGGCATGCCACGCGTGCACAGCTCGACGACCAGCTCGTCGCGGGAGGAGAAGTAGCGGTAGATCGAGTTGCGTCTGAGGCCGGTGCGGGCGCCGAGCGCGCGGAAGTCGAGCGCCTCCCAGCCGCCGGCGAGCAGCAGCTCCTCGGCGGCGTCGAGCAGCGCGGCGCGCTGCTGGCCGCGGTGCTCGGCGAGCGTGTCGGCGTCGATCCTCGGCATCGGCGCAAGCAGAATACGTGGCGACAACGTGTCGCTATGATCGCGACATGTTGTCGCCAAGGTTGAGCCGGCGCCGACACGCTCGCGGCCCGCATCGTCGCCGCCGCGACGCCGCCGGGCGAGCGGCCGGCTGACGCAGGCGTCGTCGGCGACGCCTGCGCGTGGTCGCCTGCGGCCGAGCGGGCGGTCAGCGGCAGAGGGGCGTCACGACCTCAGTGGAGGGTCCCCCACAGGTAGGCGACATGGTCCCGGTCGTGCGCGCTCGGGTTGCGGTAGCGCGCGTCGGTCCGCCATGAGTCGTACGGCGCGCCGTAGCCGACCGCCATGCAGCTGGCGTCCGTGCCCGTCTGCTCGCCGACCGCCGCGACCGCGTGGCCGACCTCGTGGCAGGCGACCGCGTCGAAGTACTCCTGGTTGTTCAGATGCGGCATGTCGAGATACGTCATGTTGAGCCGCGTCTCCCAATGGTGCGTGTGGCCGTTGGCGTCGTAGCCGGGCACCACGACGCCCGAGGAGTTGAGCTGGAACCAGGCGGCCTGCCCGGCCCAGCCGGTCGAGCCCCAGTAGCCGTCCACGGCCTGCACGTGGGTGCCTGAGCCGGTCGGCATCTCGATGATGCCGAGCCAGCCCGGCGTGTTCCATGCCAGCAGCGCGCGGTAGTACGCGGTCCGCACATACGGGTTGGCAGCGTTGTTCTCGAGCCCGATCGTCGGGGTGTGTCCGAGGCCGCCGAGGTGGATCGGCTGGCCTCTGCCGTCCAGCAGCCAATGGCTGGCGCTGGCCGATGCGGTCCAGGCGAGCAGCAGTGCGGCGCTCGTGGCGAGCGCCAGCGCCGTGCGGCGCAGGATCGTGAGCCGCCGGATCATCTGATCGCCTCCCGCAGGCCGGCGACGCCGCCGGCGTTGAGCTCGCGCGCCAGCTGGTGGCCGACGCCGTTGTCGAACGGCGCGCGCGCCACGCCGCGCGCGCCGATCGCGACGCGTCCGTCGATCGCCGGTGCGATCCATCGTCCCGGCATCCGCGGATGCTCCTTGAGGAACAGGAGGAGGCGGTCGCCGGGCTTCGGGGTCTCGGCGTGCTCGACCTCGAATCCGCCGGGCGCGAGCACGACCGACCAGATCGGATCGTCCGGGATCTCGCCGCGGACGCGTCGCTCGACCTGCAGCCGCACGTCGCGCGTCGTCAGGTCGGTCGGGCGCGTCGAGGCGCGCGGGTCGTCGCTGATCCAGGCCGGTCCGTCGCCGACCGAGACGACGCGCGCGACGACGACCGCATCGGTCGCCGCGCGCAGCGACTCCGCGCTCGGAGCGCGGAAGAAGGTGACGTGCGCCTTCGCTCTCGGTCCCGCCGGCGCCGCTGCCGGTGCTGTCGCCGGAGCGCTGACCGCCGGCGCCCCGCCTCCGCTCTCCGCGTCGTCGCTGATCGCGACCGCTCCCGCGGTCACCGTGCCGGCCGCCGCGAGGGCGGCGAGCAGCGCCGTGCCTCCGCGCACGGCTCGTCGTGCGTCTCGTGAACGCATCGTTCCCCTTTGTCGTCGAGCCGTTCGGGCGCCCCAGTGTCGCACGATCCGGCTGCCCCGCGCGTCGGCGCGAGGAGGCGCCGACGCGCCAACTGACTAGCGGCGTCGATGACGGCGAGTCAACCGGTCTGGACGTTTGTCCGGCAGACGACGCCGCGCGGGCGGGATGTTCCACAGCGGCGAGCGACACCGCGGTTCGGGTCGGCCCTGTCGTTTCGTCCACGCGCCGAAGGTCGTACCGGCGCTCTGGCAAAGGCGGCACCCCCACGCGGTAGGATCGCCCGCAGTGGCCAAGGGCGACCACACGATCCTCGAGGTCGCCGGGCGCGAGGTCCGGCTCTCGAACCCGGCGAAGGTCTACTTCCCGAAGCCCGGGTGGACCAAGCTCGACCTCGCGACCTACTACGTCGAGGTCGCCGACGCCGCGCTGATCCACCTGCGCGAGCGGCCGACCGTGATGAAGCGGTTCGTCAACGGGATCATGGAGGACCCGATCTGGCAGAAGCGGGTCCCGGCCAGAACGCCCGACTGGCTGCAGACCGCGACCGTCGCCTTCCCCTCCGGCCGCACCGCCGAGGAGCTGGTCGCCGACGACGCCGCCCACCTCGTCTGGGCCGTCAACCTCGGCGTGATCGACTTCAACCCGTGGCCGGCGCGCCGCGACGACCTCGACCACCCCGACGAGCTGCGCGTCGACCTCGACCCGACGCCCGGCGTCGGCTGGGACGAGGTGCGCCGGACGGCGCTGGTCGTGCGCGACGTGCTCGCCGACCACGGCCTGCGCGGCTACCCGAAGACCTCCGGCTCCAAGGGCATCCACGTCAACGTCCGGATCGAGCCGGCGTGGGACTTCCTCGAGGTCCGGCGCGCGGCGCTGGCGCTCGCGCGCGAGGTCGAGCGGCGCGCCCCCGACCTCGCCACCAGCAAGTGGTGGAAGGAGGAGCGCCACGGCGTCTTCGTCGACTACAACCAGAACGCGCGCGACCGCACCGTCGCCTCCTGCTACAGCGTCCGCCCGACCGTCGACGCGCGCGTCTCGTGCGCGCTGGAGTGGGACGAGGTCGCCGACGTCGAGCCCGGCGACCTGCGGCTCGACACCGTCCCGCAGCGGCTGAAGGAGCGCGGCGACCCGGCCGCGACGATCGACGACGAGCCCGGCTCGCTCGACAGCCTCCACGCGCTGGCCCGCCGCGACGAGGAGGAGGGCCTCGGCGACGCGCCCTGGCCGCCGCACTTCCCGAAGCAGAGAAACGAGCCAAAGCGCGTCCAGCCGAGCCGCGACAGAGACCGCCCCAGACAGCGCGGCCGGATCGGCGACCCGCAGCCCGGCGGCCCGCCCCCCGGCGTCAGAGGCGGCCTCCAGCAAGGCTTCGGCGCGAACCCGCGCAGCGGTCAGGGCCACCAGCACGAGTTCGACGAAGAGGGGTGACCGCGCTCGCGCAGGACCGCGCCGCGGGCGCGGAGGAGGGCGCGGCGCGATCCGCACCGCCGCGGCGTCTCAGCGGCGCTTCGCCTGCCACGGGCGAGGTGTCCTGCGAGAAAGCAGCGGTACCTCTTGCTGTCTGCGCATGGCGCGTTCGCGCGGCGCGGCGGACGCCGCGCGGCGGCTCGTGCCGCGTCCGTGCTTTGCTCTGACGCGGCATGGAGGAGGACGTGGTCGCAGAGCCGGCGCCCGGCTTCGTCGGGCGCGAGCGTGAGCTGGAGCTGCTCGGCGCCGCGCTGGCGGAGGCGGCGACGGCCCGCGCGGTGCGCTGCGTCGTGGTCGAGGGGGAGGCCGGGATCGGCAAGTCGTCGCTGCTGCGGACGTTCCTCTCGGCCGTGCCCGGGCCGACGGTGCTCGCGACTGCGGAGGCCGCCGAGGAGCTGGTCGACCGCGCCCTCGCCGACCAGCTGCTGCGCGCCGCCGGCGTCGAGCGCCCCGACGTGCTCGCGGCGGGTTCCGGGGCGGACGCCCTCGGCCTCGCGACGGTCGGTCTGCGCCTGCTGGAGGCGTTCGGGACGATGAGCGACCTGGCCGCCGCCGACGCGACCGCCGGCCAGCCGCGGACCGGGCGTGCAGACGGCCGCATCTCCTCCGGAGCGTCATGTCATGACGCTGCCGCAGAGGTGCCGGCGCTCGCCGCACCGGCGCTGGCCGTCGCGGTCGACGACGCGCAGTGGGCCGACCTGGCATCGCTGCGGGCGCTGCTGTTCGCGGTGCGGCGGGTGACGGAGCAGCCGCTGCTGCTCCTGCTCGGCGTCCGTGCGGGCCTCGGTGAGCGCATCCCGGACGGCTTCCGCAAGCTCGACGGCACGCGCGAGGTCCGCCTCGACGGCCTCACGAGCGAGCAGGTCGGAACGCTGGCCGGTCGTGTCGGCGTCGCGCTGTCGCCGACGGCGGCGAGACGGCTGCGCGACCACGCCGGCGGCAACCCGCTCTACGTCCGCGCACTGCTCGGCGAGCTGCCCGCGTCGGCGTGGGAGGAGGGCACGCTGCCCGCGCCCGCCCCGGAGCTGTTC
>JAEXXR010000010.1 GCA_023405705.1 Actinomycetes bacterium | reverse complement strand
GCCGCGCGCAGCGGCTGCCGATCGCGGAGGTGCTGGAGCTGCTGGGCCTGACCGACGCCGCGCACGCCCGCTCCAGCGCGCTCTCCTACGGCGCGCAGCGGCGCGTCGAGCTGGCGCGCGCCGCCGTCGGGGCGCCGCGCTTCCTGCTGCTCGACGAGCCGGCCGCCGGCATGAACGAGCAGGAGACGGCCGAGCTGACGAGCGCGATCCGCGCGCTGCGCGAGCGGCTCGGCTGCGGCGTCCTCGTCGTCGAGCACGACCTCGGACTGATCGGCGCCCTGTGCGACACGGTCGAGGTGCTCGACGCCGGCAGCTGCATCAGCCGCGGGACGCCGGAGCAGGTGCGCTCCGACCCGGCGGTCATCGAGGCGTACATCGGCGGAGGGGTGGAGGAGAGCCGCCGAGACCAACCGGGGCAGATCGAGAAGACCGAGGAGGTCTCGCAGTGAATCGCACGTTGATCGCGCTGCTGGGCGCGGGCGCCCTGTCGTTGTCGCTGGGCGCATGCGGGTCGTCGGAGGACGACGGGTCCGCGAGCGCCGGGACGGGAACCGGCGGCGGCGACGCCGGCGGGCAGACCGTCAAGGTCGGCTACGCCGCCGCGCTGTCGGGCTTCCTCGCGCCCTACGACACGCCCTTCCACGACGCGCTGAAGATCGCGGTGGACGACCAGAACGCCAGAGGCGGCCTGGCCGGCAGATACGAGATCGAGCTCGACGTCAAGGACGTGAAGAGCGAGATCCCGGTCGCCGCGCAGGTCGCCCAGGAGCTGGTCGACGACGGCGCGCAGATCCTGATCACGCCGTGCGACGCCGATCCCTCGGTCGCCGCCGGCCAGCCCGCGCAGTCGGCGCAGATCCCGGCGATCTCCGGCTGCGCCGGCTCGCCGCGGCTGCCCTCGTCGGTCGGCGACTACATGTTCCAGAACGTCTTCGCCGTCAACTCGCAGGTCGTGCCGCTGGCCGAGTACGCGATCAGAGACGCCGGCCACAGAACGGCCTTCCTGCTCTACTCGCCCGACACGCGCTACACCAACGACGGCCCGGTCCACTTCGGCGAGGTCTTCGAGGCGCTCGGCGGCGAGATCGCCGGCAGAGAGACCTACAAGTTCCAGAGCCAGGACTTCGGCGCCCAGATCGCGAAGATCCGCGCCGCCAGACCCGACGTGATCATGACGTCGGCCTACGACCCCGACCTCTCCGCCTTCCTCAAGCAGCTGCGCGCCGCCGGCGTGACCGCGCCCGTCTACGGGACCGACGGCGCCGACGCCCCGTCGCTGCTGAGATCGGCCGGCAAGGCCGCCGACGGGATGGTCTTCACGACCCACGGCATGCCGGTGAGAGAGGAGCCGGCGGTCGAGGCGTTCGCGGCCGAGTACAGAGAGAAGACCGGCAACGCGCCCGAGTCGGCCTTCGTCTACGCCGCGCCCGACCTCGTCGCCGTGCTCGACGCGGCGGTGAGAGCGGCCGGCTCGCTCGACGGCCCGGCGCTGCGCGACGCGCTCGACGGCCTCAGAGACGTCGAGGGCACGACCGGCGCGATCACCTTCGCCGGGATGGAGCGCAGCCCGCTGAAGCCGGTCACGCTCGTGAAGGTCGAGGACGGCAGGTTCGTCTTCGCCGACCAGCGCGTGCCGGATCCGCAGCTGATCCCGGCGCCCACCAAGGGCTGAGCGGAGCGCGCGAGGCCGATGTCCGCTCCACTGCTCAGCGTCCACGACCTCAGCGTCTCCTACGGCCCGGTGCGGGCTGTGCGGGACGTCTCGCTGGAGGTCCGGCGCGACGAGATCGTCGCGCTGCTCGGCGCCAACGGCGCCGGCAAGTCGTCGACGATGTGGGCGATCGTCGGCCTCGCGCCGCGCACCGGCGGCCGCGTCGTGCTCGACGGCCGCGACCTGTCGAGGACCGCGACCGAGGACGTCGTGCGCGCCGGCGTCGCGATCGTCCCGGAGGGGCGGCGCGTCTTCGCCAACCTGTCGGTGCGCGACAACCTCCGCCTCGGCGGGGTCGCGCGCGCGGCGGACGACCGTCGCGGCCCGCTCGGCCGCGACGAGGTCGGCGACCTCTTCCCGCTGCTCGCCGAGCGCTGGGACGATCTCGCCGGCGGCCTCTCCGGCGGCCAGCAGCAGCAGCTCGCGATCGCCCGCGCGCTCGCGGCGCGGCCGCGGCTGGTGCTGCTCGACGAGCCGTCGCTCGGCCTCTCGCCGCGGCTCGTCGGCGAGGTCTTCGCGCTGATGGCCGAGCTGCGGCGGCGCGGCATCACGCTGCTCGTCGTCGAGCAGAACGCTCAGCGCACGCTCGAGATCGCCGACCGCGCCTACGTCCTCCAGCACGGCCGGATCGTGCTGGCGGGCGCCGCGGAGGAGGTGCGCGCCTCCGAGCTGACCGAGGCGGCCTTCCTCGGCGGCGGCGCCGCGGCCCACCCGACCCCGACCCACTGACGGAGCCCCCGATGGAGCTTGTGATCCAGCAGACCGTCAACGCGATCAGCCTCGGCGGCATCTATGCGCTGCTGGCGATCGGCCTGGCGGTCGTCTTCAGCGTCGCCGGCCTGATCAACATCGCCCACGGCGAGCTGATGACGATCGGCGGCTACGTGATGCTCGCGCTCGTCGGCATGGGCGCGCCGTGGCCGTTGATCGTCGTCGCGATCGTGGCCGCGCCGGCGCTCGCCGCGATCCTGATGGAGCGCGTCGCCTTCCGGCCGCTGCGCGGCAGCGGCCCGCAGACGCTCTTCCTCAGCTCGCTCGTCGTCGCGATCGTGCTGCAGGGCCTCTTCCAGGGCCTGATCTCGCCGCAGCCGAAGGGGATCGCGCTGCCCGCCTTCCTCGACGACTCGGTCGCGATCGGCGGCGTCACGATCGGCGTCAACGCGATCGTCACCGTGGTCGTCGTCGCGCTCACGCTCGGCGGGCTGGTGTGGTTCTTCCGCCGCACGACCGTCGGCTGCTCGATCCGCGCCGCCTCGCTCGACTTCGACATGGTGCGGGCGGTCGGCGTGCGCGCCAACCGCGTGATCCCGCTGGCGTTCGCGCTCAGCGGCGCGCTCGCCGGCATCGCCTCCTTCCTGTGGATCGCCCAGCGCGGCTCGGTCGACCCGCTGCTCGGCCTGACGCCGGTGCTGGCGGCGTTCGTCGCGACCGCCGTCGGCGGCCTCGGCTCGACCGCCGGCGCCGTGCTCGGCGGCTTCCTCTTCGGCGGGCTGACCGTGCTGTTCCAGGCGACCTTGCCCGACGGCCTGCTGCCGTTCCGCGACGTCTTCACCTTCGGCCTCGTGATCGCCGTGCTGGCCGTGCGCCCGCGCGGCCTGCTGGCCGCGGCGACGGGAGAGCGGGCATGAGCGCCGTGGCGAGAGACGACGCGCCGGCCGGGACGCCCGCGCGCGGCGCGGG
>JAEXXR010000715.1 GCA_023405705.1 Actinomycetes bacterium | reverse complement strand
GCCTCTCGGTCGCCCGCGCCCTCGCCGTCGGTCGGTGGTCACATGGTGCGGCCAGGGGGTCGCGCCCGGGCCGCACCGCCCCTACCTACCGCTTGCCCGCTCTCGCGGAACCTCTTCTCGACGAGCCTCTTCTCGTCGACGTTCTTCTCGCCGCCCCGCAGCCGCTGATGCGCAGCTTCTGCTTGGCGGAGACGTACTTGCCGTTATGACCGCGGAAGCCGACCGTTGCTCTGCCGCTGCGCGACTCGGCGGAGCAGAGCGACGGCACCGTGCGGATCACGCCGTTTCTGCCGGGGATCAGGTTCAGCGTGAAGCTGGTCACCGGCACGTCCGGGATGTCCTCGAACGTCGTTCTGATCGTCAGGTCGCGCTCGATCTTCACGTGGCCGGTGAGGTCGATCACGATCCCGCTCGCCCAGCCCTGCGCCCGCAGCCGAACCATCAGGTCGGGCAGTCTGCGCGCCGGGTTTCTGACGAGGTAGACGTTGCCTCTGAGCGGATCGCGCAGGAGCGGCGAGAGCGCCGTCGCCGAACCGACCGCCACGGTGCATCTCTCGGCGTCGAAGACCTCGGGCGTGCACCCGATCGATCTGTTGATCACCTCGAGCCGCGAGGCGAGCGAGTACGGCAGCCGGACCGCCACCTGCTTCAGGTTCGACTGGCCCGGCGTCTGCGTCAGCTTCGCCGTGAACGGAACCGTCGAGTTCGCACGCGTGCGCCCTCTCTCGCCGATCGAGATCACCATTCTCGGCTTCAGCGGCAGCGAGCGGCAGTTCGCCGCGGCGAAGCGGCTGTTGACCGCCGCCGTCGCACCCGCCGTCGAGGCGATCGTGCCGCTGATCGTCTTCGCTCTGCAGTTGGTCGGGTTGACCATGAACCCTGCGCGATCCATCCGGACGTTGACCGTGCGGACCCGCAGCGGCACGCCCTCCAGGATCCACGGCATCGGATCGGCTGCCACGCGCAGCGAGGCGTTCTTTCTGTCGACGTGGATCGCGGCGCGCACGACGACGGTCCCGAGGTCGAACGGCCCGGCGATCGCCGGGACGACGATCACGAGGCCGAGCGGCGCCCCCTTGTACGGCCCGGTCAGGTACACGCCCCGCCCGTTCAGGTACAGCGGGTTGCTGCCCCCGCCCGAGCCGACCGTCACGCTGCCGACCCGCGACGACTCGTCACAGGCGCCGGCGTTCGCGAGCGCCTCCGGGCACTGCTCCGCGACGGCCAGCTTGCCCGTCACGCCCTCCGGCAGCTGCACCGTGATGTTGCTCAGATCCTGATCGGCGTCCGAGCGACCGAACGTCAGCGAGAACGTCGACGACGCACCGGCGCCCGGATCGGCCGAGCCGGCCGAGAAGCTCGGCGCGAAGCCCAGCGGACGACACGGCCCGCCGTCCGGGCCCTTGTCGATCGTGAACGAGTCGGTCGACGTCTGGCTGTGCCCGGCCCACGACGTGATCGTCGTCGAGGTCGTGTGCACCCCGCAGGTCTGCGGGTTCGCCAGCGGCGCCCGCGGGCCGCCCTTGAATCTCAGCGACATGTTCGTGAACGGCAGCTGCGGGTTGTTTCTGAACTGCGTCACGATCTGACCGGTCTGCTTGTCCGGGTAGATCTCGCCCGGCAGCTTGATCACGAGACCTGAACCGCGCGCCACGATCGCGATCGCGAACAGCTGGTCTCTGGTCGGTTGACGCAGGAAGACGTCACCGGTCAGTGGTCTCGCGAGGAGCGGCGTGTCGACCTGGACCTCGCCGATCTTCGAAGCCTCCGGACAAGCGGCGTCCTCCGTGCTGCCCAGCTTCAGCTGCTCAGGCGTGCAGCCCTGCAGGCCGTCGGCGTTCGGCGGCGAGATCGACGTGCCCTGCGGCAGGGTCACACTCACGTCCTTGACGTGGGCGCTTCCGAGGCCTCTCGGCGTGTCGTCGAACTCAGCGCTGAGGTTCGCCGTGTACGGCGCCGGCTGACCGGCGCGCGTGTCGCTGGGCTGCATGTCGAGGCTTGCGTCGAACGCGAGCTTGTCGCAGCCCTTGGGACCGGAGGTGTCCCCGGTGTCCGGGTCGTCCGCGACGTCCTGCTCGGTGACCCACTCGTCGCTGCCCCACGCACGGACTCTCAGCGTCGTGACCTGCTCGCCGCGGCACGCGGGTGGCAGCGTCAGGAACGGTTTCGGCGGCACGTTCGTGGTGGCGCCCATCGTGATGCCGTCGATGAACCGCTCGTGGTCGTGGATCGGATCGGCGGGGACGCCCCAGAGCGTCAGCACCTGCCCGAACACGGTTGACGCCTGGCTGATGTTCGAAACCGTGGTGCGCAGACCGAAGTCGCCGTCGGTCCGTACACCGGCCACGATCTTGACGGGAACTGTGGCCACGTAGAACCCGAACGCTGCGGTCTCGCCTTCTGCGGGCACGAGGTTGTAGATCGGGCTCGGGCGCAACGTCGGCGGTCCCGAGGGCAGCGAGGCGATCGGTATCTCGGTCCGTGCGATGCCGACCTGTGTGCTAGGCGGACAGCTTCCACCCGCCAGATCGTTGAATTGCGCCGGTCTGCAGAGCGGCATCGCCTGCGGGTTGCCGGCGAAGCCGGCGGGCAGGTCGACCACGACGTCGCGCAGCGACCCGTCCGGGATCGGGTAGCCGAAGTCGTCGATCTTCTGTCTCATTCTGAAGATCAGCGTCGAGTCGGCATGGGCGCCCGCCTGCGACGTGTGTCTGCCGGGGACAGGCGGGTCGCCGGGGATGAGCGGAGCGGTTGCCGGCGTGTGGGTGTCGGTATCCATCGACTGGATCCCGAACTCCGCCGACGCGGACGTGGCGCCGCCGAGCGCCGCTGCGCACGTCAGCAGGAGCACTGCGGCCTGCTTGCGGCCGATAGTCGTCAGCACTGTCTTTCTCTTCTCCGTTCGCACGCCGCTCACCGCCCGTTCCTGCGCGCCGAGTCGCCTGCGCTTCTCTTAGCTCTCGAGGTTGCTCGTCTGAGCGTGAACGAGATCTGCTTCGATTCGTCCGCACCGGAGTGACGGATCACGGCCGTGACGCGCAGGCCTCGCTTCTTCGAGAGCTGCGTCAGTGCAGCTCTGCTGAGCGGCACGGAGATCCGCAGCGTGCCGCGCTTGGTCGCCTGGCTCCATGCGCGTCCCACTTCGCGTTGACGCGAGCCGATTCTCCCTCTCGCGGCGACGAGGACGCTGCCGGCGCCGCCGATCTGGACACGCAGCGTGAGGCGACCACTGCGAGCAAAGCTGCGGAGCTGGGCCGCTGTCGGCTTGAGCGGACGGAACGTCACCTCGGTCGGCTCCGGGTCGTCAGCCGAACCGTCGGGCTCGACCAGCGAGCTTCCGGGCGGGTTCAGCGGCGGGATCGGCGACGGCGAGCCCTGGCAGCTGTCGCCCTGACAGGAGGGGACTCTCACGGGCGGCTCCGGGAAGCCGCCGCCCTCGCGGGCGACGTAGACGTCCGGGTAGCCGCCGTCGACGTCCCATCCGACGAGCGAATCGGGCGTCGTGAAGAAGACGCTTCTCCCGTCGGCACTGGTGTCGATCAGCTCGCTGCCCGACCCCTTACCGGTCGAAATCAGGTTGTGGACGCCGTCCGCGTACTCGTAGACGTCGACCTCCTGGTTGGTGTCGTCGACCACGAGCGGCTCAGTCGTCTGGAAGTAGACACGTCCGTCGTGGATGACGTTGCGCGGCTCGGCGAGCTCCGGCGGTGCGAGGATGGCGTATCTCGACGTCGCCGACCGCAAGAGAGCGGGGCCTTCGGTCAGCTCGCCGTCGACGCGGCAAGAGACACACTCGACGTCGCCCGTGCTCGCGTCGTAGCGGTAGATCTGCGAGACACCCGGCGCGTGGACCGCGTCAAACTCCGGCGCGATCGAATTCGAGGATGTGAAGACTGCATACTTGCCGTCCTCGGTAGCACGCAGGAGCGGATCGACCGCCGAGAATGAAGCCGTCGTCGCCGCGACGTGCTTCATCGTCCCGTTCTCGAGCAGATACAGGTTGTCGGCACCTTCGACGCCGCCCGGCGCGATGTCCCCTCTCTGAGAGAAGAAGTAGAGCCGATCGCCGTCGCGCGACAGCGCCGGCTGGTAGGAGCGCGTCACCGCGACCGTCAATCTCGACGGCGCGATGAAGTGCAGAACCTCGGTAGCCGTGTCGAACCGGTAGAAGCCGCCGCCAGTCGGGGTGTCGTCGGTCAGGAGCGTCGGTGAGCGGAAGTAGACGCTGCTTCCATCGGGCGTCATGCCGAGGAAGGTCGAGTTGGCGATCGTTCCGACCGTCCCAGTGCGCTGCGACGCCGAGATCGCGATCGTCCGGTTGCCGTCGATCCGCATGAAGATTCTGGTGCCCTCGCGGAAGAGGATCCGCGATCCGTCCTCCGAGATGACCGAGCTGCCCGCTGTGCGGCCCCAGAGCGGCGGGTCCGCTATCGGGCCGGCGGTCGCCACCGGCGAGGGGTTCCCGTCGGGTCGGATGCTGACCTGACGAACGACGCCGTCGACCGCCTCGTAGATCGTGACGTTGAGGCCGGGAGTGGCCGTATCGGTCATGCGTCTGCTCGAGGTGAAGACGACGTGACGCCCGTCGAGCGAGCGGCCGAGGAACGTCGTGTTCGTCGCATCGCCGCCCGCTCTGTACTCGTCGGCGAGACTGGCCGGCGGACGGGAGAGCCAGTTGGCCTCGTGCGTCACTGGATCGAACTCGTAGAAGTCGATGCCATCGCTGACGCTCCCGCTCGCGATCGGCTCTTCGTCCGCGGGGTCGATGCGGTCGCCGGTCATCAGGAACACTCTGCTGAAGTCAGGCGTGGCAGAGCGCATCCAGGCGCCGACCTCGCCGACCGCCCGGTGCTCGGTCTTGATCGGAGGCGATGCTCCGAAGGTGCTCCAGCTTCCATCGCCGCGGCGCGACACGAACGGCGCGAGAGTGTACGCCCCGTCGCGCGGCCCGGTCGCGGCGTTCATGATGAACGCGACGGCACTTCCGTCGTCGGCGGCACGCTGTCCGAAGACCACGCCGCCGTTGCTCTTCTGAGGCGGAGAGACCATCTCGTAACCACGGGCCTCCGCGGCGACGGCGTCGGACGCCGCCCCTGCGCCGAGCGCGCCGAGTGCGCCGGCAGCGATCAGCGCGGCGACGACTCGGCTCCTCTCGCGCCAGCCGTCGTCAAGCAAGAAACACGGCATGCAGCTGCTCCTCCAGACCTGTCACGTCGCGGCCCGATACGCGAAGCCGATCGTGCGCGACCTACGAAAAACTCCCTCGTCTACGAGTATCGCCTAGTCCCCCACAAGCGTGCAACCTACAACCGGTAAATCCCGATCTTTGGATCCTTTGCACACACGCTCCACATACCGGTGTTGCTACGCCTCCAAACCGCGACATCAAGCACACCACCGACAACGACAGACGGGGCGGCCCGAAGACCGCCCCGTCGAAGGCGTTCGCTACTTCGTCACTACGCGGTGACGACGCCTAGTAGGACGAGCGTCCCGGTCACTATCGGTCTCGCGATGCAGAGCGAGCCGCTGCCGCTCTGGAGCGCCAGCGTGTTGCCCGTGATGGTTAGGACCGTGCCCTGCTCCTCGTCGTAGGCCCAGGTGCCGCTCAGGCCACCGCTGTAGTTGCAGGTACCGACGATCGGAGCGACGAGCGTCGCCGAGAGGGACACGCTCCAGGTGCCGTTTAGGTTCGACGTCTTGTCGCCGACAGATCTGAACGTGAGCGTGCCGAGCGAGCAACCGCTCGAAGAACCCGTGATGCCAGTCGCGCCAACGCCGCCAGCGGCGACTCTACCGGTCAGGGAGACCGAACAAACGGTGTTAACGATCGACCCTCTGAGCGTGATTCTGCCGTTGGCGGTGACCGACGTACCGGGCGCCGGCGACGTGATCGTCGCGGACGCGACCGAGGACATGCCGAGAAGGGCGAGCGCAAACAGCGCCGCCGCAAGGAACAGCTTCTTCATGATTAACCTTTCGCTCCCATTCTTCAGATGAATGGGAAATGATTTTTATCGATCCACTACTGACACCGCGGCAACAATTCGCGCAGCAATGAATTGCGAGCCGCGCAACTACGGTTCGCTCTCGACGACACCCCCCTTCGAGCGGGCAACACGACCAGAGCCCAGTGGTCCGCGCGCATCAGCGTCACTTGACGAAGATCCGCATTCCCCCTGAACCCACAGCGACCGTATCACGACGTCACCAATGCGACAACCATAGCAGAGGGCAATGATTCACCGATTCATGTTATATAATCGCTTTTCTCGCTGCGCTCGGATGTTCGGATTTCCAGTCTTGTAGGCTTTGCCATAAGACATCTTTCCGGTTCGCGTGAATCCATCAAAGCTTCCTTGCGGGTCGCTCGCGGGGAGTTACGACGCCGCTCCAAGACACGCGGTCGGCGCGAGATTCATTACTTGCATGCTCAGCCGAGTGAGCCGCAGCGGCACACCTGCAAGTGTCCACGGCATCGAACGGGCGCGACGCGCAGCGAGGTGTTCTCGTGCCGACAGGATCGGAGCCCGCGCTCACTGCGTGCGCGAAACAGGCTCCTTCCCCGCCCGACGCCCCGCGGCTCTGAACCCCGGCAGGACGAACGCCACTCGCGCCCCGCCCTCGGGGGAGGCGTCGGCGTAGATGCGGCCGCCGTGGGCCTCGACGATCGCGCGGGCGATGGCGAGGCCGAGGCCGGCGCCGCCGGTGCGGCGGGCGCGGGCGCTGTCGGTGCGGTGGAAGCGGTCGAAGACGCGGTCGCGCTGGTCGGCGGGGATGCCGGGGCCGTCGTCCTCGATCGCCAGCTCGAGGCGGTCGCGGCCGAGCGTTCTGACGGTCAGGCGGACGATGCCGCCGGGAGCGGTGTGCTCCACGGCGTTGCGCGCGAGGTTGCGGACGACCTGGGCGATGCGGTCCTCGTCGGCGACGATGCGGCCGACCGGGACGTCGCCGAGCTCGAAGGTGCGGTCGGCGGTCAGGGTCAGGGCGTCGAACAGCTCGGTCACGAACGGGGCGACGTCGAGCGGCGCGGGACGCACCAGCTCGTCTTCGTCGGCGCGGGCGAGCAGCAGCAGGTCCTCGACCAGGCGCTCCATCCGCACGACCTCGGTCCGCACGACCTCGTCGACGTGGCGGACGTCCTCCGGCGTCACCTCGGTCTGCCGCGCCAGCACCTCCAGCTGGCCGCGGATCACCGTCAGCGGCGTCCGCAGCTCGTGCGAGGCGTCGGCGACGAAGCCACGCTGCCGGGCGAAGGCGTTCTCCAGCCGGTCGAGCATCCGGTCGAAGGCGTCGGCCAGCACGCGCACCTCGTCCTGCGGGCCCGATGCTCCGATCCGCTGGGAGAGGTCGCCGGCGGTCACCTCGGCGGCCGTGCCCGCGATTCTGCGCAGCGGACGCGACAGCCGCGAGGCGAACGCGAAGCCGAGCACGATCGCGACCAGCAGGGTCGCCGTCCCAGCGAACAGGAAGGTCCGCGCGACGCCCGACTGGGCGCGCGCGACCGACGCGGCCGACTCCCCCACGCCGATCTCCGCGACCGTTCTGCCGTCGCGCACGACCGGCGTGAAGTAGAGCCGCAGCGGCTCGTCGTTGACGCGCACCGTCGAGAAGCCCAGCTCGGCCGTCCGCAGCGCGCGCGACTCGTCGCTCTCGCGGCGCGGGCCGGCGACGTCGCGGTCGAGCCGCGGGTCGCCCTCCGCCGCGTTCAGCTCCGGCAGGTTGGAGACGTTGCCGGCGCCTCTCGTGCGCACGATCAACAGGCGCGTGCTGAGCGGGAAGAGCGCGCGCTCGTTGAGGTACTCCTCGGCCGACTCGGCGATCTCGCCCGGTCTCGCTCTGATCAGCGGCAGTCTCGAGTCGACCACCTGCGCGTCGGTGCGCAGGTCCTCGTCGATCTGGTTGCGGACCTGGGTGCCGGTGCCGCGGTAGGTCGCGACGAACGCCGTCCCCAGCGCGACGACGAGGATCAGCGAGATCGACAGCGCCAGACGCGCCCGCAGGCCGCGGAGCCAGCGCCAACGAGATCTCCCGCCGCGTACTGGCCCCCGCGCGCTCATGGCCGTGTCGTGAGCCGGTACCCGACCGATCGCAGCGTGTCGATCGGCGCCGGTCTGCCGGGCAGCTCGAGCTTGCGCCGCAGGTAGCGGATGTAGACCTCGACGACATTGGTGCCCGGATCGAAGTCGTAGCCCCAGACGGCGCTGAGGATCTGCTGGCGCGACAGCGCCTGATCCGGGTGACGCAGGAAGTAGGCGAGCAGGTCGAACTCCCGCGCCGACAGCCGCAGCTCCACCCCGTCGCGTCTGACGGTGCGGCCGAGCAGGTCGAGCTCGATCCCGGCGGCCGACAGCGTCGTCGCGTCGCGCTGGCGCGGGCGCCGCAGATGGGCCCGCACGCGCGCCGCCAGCTCGTCGAACGAGAACGGCTTCGTGACGTAGTCGGTCGCGCCGCCGTCCAGGCCGGCGACGCGGTCGTCGACGGTCGCCCGCGCGCTCAGCATCACGACCGGCAGCTCCGGCTTCACCCGTCGGATCGACGCCAGCACCGCCAGGCCGTCGCGGCCCGGCAGCATCACGTCGAGCACGACGAGGTCGACGTCGTCGTGCAGCGCCCGCTGCTCGCCCTCGATCCCGTCGGAGGCGATCGTGACCGCGTAGCCCTCTGCCTGCAGCCCGCGCTGCACGAAGTCGGCGATCGCGGTCTCGTCCTCGATCACCAGGATGCGCATGGGGACATCGTACGCGGGCGGCGCAAGCGGCCGCCGCCCGCGGGCAGACCGGATTCCGGCAGCCGGCTCAGGCGCCGGCGACGGTCCAGGTGTCTCCGGCGTGGAGCAGGCCGTCGAGGGCGGCGACGTCGCCGACGACGCGGCCGGGGTTCTCGCTGGCCGCCGCGCCGTGGACGGGGCGCTCGACCTGGCGGAAGACGCCGATCGGGGTCGGCTCCGTCGGGGCGTCGGAGAGGCGGGCGAGGGCGAACGCCAGCGAGGGATCCTCGCGGTGCTGGTCGTGGACGAGCAGGCGCTGCTCGTTGCCGACCGCCTCGACGATCTCCAGGCCGCCGTCGTCGGCGCGCGCGACGCCGCGGCGGGCCTCCTCGGGGCCGAAGACGATCGGCTGGCCGTGCTCGAGGCGGATCTGCGCGGCGACCTTCGTGTCCTTCTCGGTCAGGTTGAAGAAGGCGCCGTCGTTGAAGACCGGGCAGTTCTGGTAGATCTCGACCAGCGAGGCGCCCTTGTGCTCGGCCGCCTGGCGCAGCACCTCGGTCATGTGCTTTCTGTCGCGGTCGAGCGTGCGGGCGACGAACGACGCCTCGGCGCCGAGCGCCAGCGCGATCGGGTTGAACGGACGGTCGAGCGAGCCGAACGGGGTGCTCTTCGTGATCTTGCCGCGCTCGGAGGTCGGCGACGCCTGGCCCTTCGTGAGGCCGTAGATCTGGTTGTTGAACAGCAGGATCTTCACCGGCACGTTGCGGCGCAGCGCGTGGATCAGGTGGTTGCCGCCGATCGACAGCGCGTCGCCGTCACCGGAGACGACCCAGATCGAGAGGTCCTCGCGCGTCGTCGCGAGACCGGTCGCGATCGTCGCGGCACGTCCGTGGATGGAGTGCATCCCGTACGTGTCCATGTAGTACGCGAAACGGCCGGCGCAGCCGATGCCGGTCACGAAGACCGTCTTCTCCGTCGGGACGCCGAGGTCGGGCATCAGCGTCTGGACGGCGTTGAGGATCGCGTAGTCGCCGCAGCCCGGGCACCAGCGCGTCTCCTGGTCGGACTGGAAGTCGGCCTTCGTCAGTCTGCGGTCGGCGCCGTTGCCGTTGCTGAGGGGCAGAGTCGCGCTCATGCCGTGACCTCCGTCGGAGCCTCGATCAGCCCCACGATCGCTTCCTCCAGCTCGGCCGCGTACAGCGGCTGGCCGGTCACCTTGTTGTACGGCTTGCAGTCGACGAGGAACTCGGCCCGCAGCACCTTCACCAGCTGGCCGGTGTTCATCTCCGGCACGAGCACCTTGTCGTAGGCGCGCAGCACCTCGCCGATGTTCGCCGGCAGCGGGCTGATGTGGCGGACGTGCACCTGCGCGACCTTCAGGCCGCGGTCGCGCACGCGCCGCACGCCGGCGCGGATCGAGCCGTAGGTCGAGCCCCAGCCGAGCACGAGCACGTCGGCGTCGCCGTCCGGGTCGTCGGCCTCCAGCGGCGGCAGGTCGGCCGCGATCTTCGAGACCTTCTCCGCGCGCAGGCGGGTCATCGTCGCGTGGTTGGCCGGGTCGTAGGAGATGTTGCCCGTGCCGTCCTGCTTCTCGATGCCGCCGATGCGGTGCTCGAGGCCGGGGATGCCGGGCGGCGCCCACGGCCGCACGCCGCGCTCGTCGCGCGAGTACGGCAGGAAGGTCTCGTCTTCGCCGAGCTCTCTCGCGAACGCGGGATCGATCTCGGGCAGCTCCGACAGCTCCGGGATCCGCCACGGCTCCGAGGAGTTCGCGAGGAAGCCGTCGGTCAGCAGGATCACCGGCGTGCGCCGCTCGATCGCGATCTGGACCGCCTCGAACGCGGAGCGGAAGCAGTCGCCCGGGGTCTGCGCGGCGACGATCGGCAGCGGCGCGTCACCGTGACGGCCGTACATCGCCATCAGCAGGTCCGACTGCTCGGTCTTCGTCGGCAGGCCGGTCGACGGGCCGGCGCGCTGGACGTCGACGATCACCATCGGCAGCTCGAGCATCAGCGCGAGGCCGATCGTCTCCGACTTCAGGTCCATGCCCGGGCCGGAGGTCGAGGTGATGCCGAGGTGGCCGCCGAAGGCCGCGCCGAGCGCGACGCCGGCCGCCGCGATCTCGTCCTCGGCCTGCACCGTGCGCACGCCGAGTCTCTCGTGCTTCGACAGCTCGTGCAGCAGCTCGGAGGCGGGCGTGATCGGGTACGAGGCGAGCAGCAGCGGCAGCCCGGAGCGGACGCTGCCGGCCAGCAGGCCCAGCGCGGTCGCGGTCGTGCCGTTGATCTGGCGGTAGGTGCCGGCCTCGACGTCGGTCGCCGGCGCGATCTTGTACTGGACGTCGAGCAGCTCGGTCGTCTCGCCGAAGCTCCAGCCGGCGCGGAAGGCCGCCAGGTTGGCCGCCTTCGCCGCCTGCTTGTTGGCGAACTTGCCCTCGATCCAGCGCTCGGTGACGTCGGTCGGGCGGTCGTAGAGCCACGACAGCAGGCCGAGCGCGAAGAGGTTCTTCGCACGGCCGGCGTCGCGCGTGCCGACGCCCTCCAGGCCCTCGGAGGCGCGCGCCGTCAGGGTCGTCATCGGCACGCGGTGAACGGTGAACTCGGCGAGTGAGTCGTCCTCCAGGGGGCTGACCGGGTAGCCGGCCTTCTCCAGGTTGCGTCTGGAGAACGCGTCCTCGTTGACGATGATCGTCGCGCCGCGCGGCAGCGAGGCGAGGTTCGCCTTCAGCGCCGCCGGGTTCATCGCGACCAACACGTTCGGCGCGTCGCCCGGCGTGAGGATGTCACGCGAGGCGAAATGGATCTGGAACGCGGAGACGCCCGGGATCGTGCCCGCGGGCGCGCGGATCTCCGCCGGGAAGTCGGGCAGCGTCGCGAGGTCGTTGCCGAGCACCGCCGTCGCATCCGTGAAGCGACCGCCGGCCAGCTGCATGCCGTCACCGGAGTCACCCGCGAAGCGCACGACGACGCGCTCGCGCTCCTCAACCGTCTTGTTCACCGCGCCAGATTCCCCAAAGTTCGATCAGGATTTACCCCATTGTACGCGACACCCCGGTCCGAGCGCGCTGCGCCGGTGAGATGAGCGACCACGGTCACGGGGTCGAATGGCTGCCAGGTGAGGGTAGCGGGGTTGCTGGAACCCCGGTCCAGATACACGAAAAGGCCCCCGTGCGGAGGCCTTTTGCGCGGCGCCGCGGACGGCGCCTGAGCTGCTCGCGGAGCGAGTCGCTCAGATGGCGGAGACGTTGACGGCCTTCGGGCCCTTGTCGCCCTGCTCCTCGTCGTAGGAGACCTTCGCACCCTCGGCGAGGGAGCGATACCCGTCGGCGTTGATGCCCGTGTGATGGACGAAGAGGTCCCTGCTTCCCTCATCAGGAGTGATGAAGCCGAAGCCCTTCTCGTCGCTGAACCACTTCACGGTTCCGGTCGGCACGTATGCCCTCCACTGCCTTCGTGCTGCTGCTCGCGCGGAGGATGCTGTCCAGCAACGAACCCGCGTGCGTCGCACTGCTTTGGCGCCGGCGCACTCGGCCGGCCGTACGGCGCAGAACGTAGCAGGGCGCACACGCCATTGCCACCCTTAACTGCACATCCGCAACATGTCACATGAGACAGGGCGGAATCCCGCGTGTTTGCTGGTACTTCACGCAGTTCCGCGAGGGTGCTCGCGAGGGGGTGCGAGGGGTGCCGGCGGGGTGAGGTGAGAAGGGTGCGGGCGCGCTGCGGCGGGCGAGGCGCGCGGCGTCCGCGCGCGGGGCGCGAGGCGCTCGGCGCGCGGC
>JAEXXR010000714.1 GCA_023405705.1 Actinomycetes bacterium | reverse complement strand
CCCCCGGCGCCTTCGGCGACGCCTTCCGCTGGCCGCTCCTGCTCGCGCTGCTGGCCGTGGCCCCGGCGCTCGTCCTCGCCCGCGACGCCGGCCGCTCGCGGTGATTGCGGATCCGCACCCCTCAGGGGCGCGCAGATCCGCACTGCTCCGACACGCGGCCGGAGCCGAGGGGGCTAGGCGTGGACCTTGACCCGCTCGCGCTCGGCGGCGGCCGCGGCGCGGGCGATGTCGGAGCTGTCGAGGCTGGTCTGGCTGATCAGCCGCTCGCGGCGGTTGCGGGCGACGATCGTCCACATCCAGCGTGCGACGGCCTCGAAGCGGTTGCCCCAGCCGACGAGGTAGGCGATGTGGACGAAGCCCCAGATGTAGAAGGCGAGCAGGCCGGTCAGCTTCGCGCCGCGGATGTTCGCGACGGCGTGCGTGCGGCCGATCGTCGCCATCGTGCCCTTGTCCTTGTAGGAGAAGGCCGGCGGCTCGGGCTGCTCGCCGATGCGCGCGGCGATCACCTTGCCGACGTAGCGGCCCTCCTGGATCGCCGCCTGGGCGACGCCCGGGACGCCGGGTCGCGCGACCATGTCGCCGATCGCGAAGACCTCGGGGTGGACCGGCAGCGTCAGGTCGTGGCGGACGAGCAGGCGGCCGGCGCGGTCGGTCGAGGTGCCCGACGCCTCGGCGAGCATCGCGGCCAGCGGCGACGCCTGGACGCCCGCGGCCCACAGGACCGTCTTCGAGCCGATGCGGCGCTCGCCGTCGTCGTCGCGGACGTCGATGCCGTCCTCGTCGATCCCGACGGCCATCGCGCCCAGCTCGACGTCGACGCCGAGCTTGCGCAGGTCCTTCTCGGCGTGGCGGCGCAGCTTCGCGGGGAAGGGCGGCAGCACGCTCGGGGCGGCGTCGAGCAGGACGACCCTCGCCTCGCGCGGGTCGAAGGAGCGGTGCTCCTTCTTGAGGATCTTGCGCGCGAGGATCGCGATCTGCCCGGCCAGCTCGACGCCGGTCGGGCCGGCGCCGACGACGACGAAGGTCAGCAGCGCCGCGCGCTCCTCCGGCGTCTGCGCCTGCTCGGCCTGCTCGAAGGCGAGCAGGATGCGGCTGCGAACGCGGTTGGCGTCGTCGAGCGTCTTCATGCCGGGGGCGTCGGCAGCCCACTCGTCGTTGCCGAAGTAGGAGTGGGTCGCGCCGGCCGCGACGATCAGCGTGTCGTAGGGGACCTCGAGCTCGTGCTGCCCGCTGACGCGGACGACTCTCTCGTCGAGGTCGAAACCGCGGACGTCGCCCATCAGGACGCGGACGTTGTCCTGGCCGCGGAAGAGGCTGCGCATCGCCGGCGCGATCTGACCGGGCGACAGCATGCCGGTCGCGACCTGGTAGAGCAGCGGCTGGAAGAGGTGGTGGTTGTTGCGATCGATGAGGGTGACGTCGACCGGCAGCCGCTTCAGCGCCTTCGCGGCCCGCACGCCGCCGAAGCCGCCGCCGACGACCACGACGCGATGCCGCTGTCTCTCACCGTTGTGCGCCGCCGAAGTCCACCCCATAGCTCTGTCCTTATCGATCACGTACGACCAGAGGCTCACATTCAAGAGCGAGGGGAAACCCGCCACTGTGAGATCGATCCCACAGACGCCGACGCGACCGGAGGCGTGCCGTTCGCAACGAGCGCGCGCTCGTTGCGGGCGGCACGCACTCCTCAGTTCCGAGCCGGCGCGAGCGTCGCGGCGAACTGCGCGAAGCTGCGCGCGGGGCGGCCGAGCACGCGCTCGACGTCGGGGGAGAGCGCGGTCCCGCCGCCGCCGCGCCCGGCCGCATCGGGCCGCCCGCACCGCGCGCCGCCGCTACCCTCCCGCCATGCCCTCCCTCCTCTCCGTCAACGTCGGCAGACCCGAGACGATCGGGACGAGGAAGGGCCGGCCGGTCGCGAGCGCGATCGGCAAGCGGCCGGTCGCCGGGCGCGTGCGGGTCGAGGGCGTCAACGTCGCCGGCGACGACCAGGCCGACCGGCTCGTCCACGGCGGTCCCGACAAGGCCGTCTACGCCTATGCGCGCGAGGACTCCGACTGGTGGGCCGGCGAGCTGGCGCGCGAGATCCCGCACGGGATGTTCGGCGAGAACCTGACGACCACCGGCGTCGACTGCACGAACGCCGTGATCGGTGAGCGCTGGCGGGTCGGTACGACGCTGCTGGAGGTCTGCCAGCCGCGGATCCCCTGCTACAAGCTGGGCCTCCGCTTCGACGACCCGAAGATGCTGAAGAAGTTCGCGCAGGCGTCGCGGCCGGGCGCCTACCTGCGGATCATCGAGGAGGGCGAGCTCGGCGCCGGTGACGCGATCGAGCTGCTCGACCGCCCGGACCACGGCGTGACCGTCCGCGACGTCGCCGACGCGCTGCTGCTCGACGAGGAGCTGCTGACCGCGCGCCTCGCCGTCCCGCAGCTGCCCGACAGCCTGCGCGACTGGATCGCCCAGCGCGCCGAGCACGCCGCCGAGGCGCAGTAGGCCGCGCCCCCGGCCCCGCCGGCCGGCCCGCCGCGCGCCGATCCCACCATCGCGCCCGACGTGGCCGCCGACGCGCCGCCCCTCCTACGGCTCGACCAGCTCCCCCGCGAGCAGGTCCATCAGCAGCCCGTCGCGCCAGACGCCGTCGGGGTCGCGCCAGTAGCTGCGCAGCACCCCGACCGGCTTGAAGCCGAGCCGCTCGTAGGCGCGGATCGCGTTGCTGTTGGCGGCGGCCGGATCGATCGTGATGCGATGGTGACCGCGCGCCTCGAAGAGGTGGCGGGCGAGCGCCGCGACCGCCTCCGGGCCGTAGCCGCGCCCGTGGAACTCCGGGTGCAGCGCGAGGTCGATCCCGGCGTGGCGGAAGTCGGGCTCGTCCTCCTCCCAGCTCTGGATCACGCCGATCGTCTCACCGCCCGCGCGCAGCTCGATCGCGTAGCTGGCGGTGCCCTCCTCGGGGGCGACCGCGTCGTCGAGGTTGCGCGCCGGGTCGCCCCACCAGCGCGTGACCTCGGGCGCGCCGAGGATCTCCGCGAAGCGCGCCCGGTCGGTCTCGGCCGCCGGGCGCAGCCGGACCCGTCTGGCGTCGATCACTCGCAGGTGGGGACGTACGGGATGCCGACGGTGCGCACGCGGCCTCTCGTCGCGAAACCGCCGAGCACCTGTCTGCCGAGTCTCTCCACGGTGACGAACGTCCCGCCGAAGGTGTCGACGAACTGCGAGGAGACGAAGAAGCCGGCTCTTCTGTAGAGCGCGACCATCTGTCTCTTTGTGGTCGTGCCCGGCACGACGCCGACGGCCGTCCGCACGCCGCCGCGGAACGAGAGGTTGCGCAGCTTGCCGGAGCGGAACTCGGCGACGCCGTCGATCGCTCCCGGTGCTCTCGGCCCCGTCAGGCGATAGGTGACGGGGAACGGTCTCCCGCCCAGCTCGCAGCCGCTGCCGCGTCTCGTCAGCCAGCCGGTTCTCAGCGCGACGTCGCTTCTCATCCCCAGTCTCAGCGGGCCGATCCCGTCGAGGCGGAGCGTCGGGGTGGCGGCGGGCGTGAGCGCGGCGGCGGGGCCGGCGAGGACGAGCGCAAGCAGCGCGACGACGAGCGCGACAAGCGAGACCGGAATGCGGAGCGTCGATCGGGGCATCGGCCGACGGTACCAGCGGCGGCGGCGCACGTCAGGCGCCGCGCCGGTGCTCGGACGGCCGCTCCGCCGACGCGGCGCCGAGCGCCGGCCGGCCGCCGCGCCGCGCCCTCGCCCGGCTTGCGGCAGGATGAGAGGCCCCATGGCCACGCCGCGCAACCTCGTCAACCTCAAGTCGGCCGGCAAGGGCTTCGCCGCGCGCCAGATCCTCGACGACGTCACGCTCGGCGTCTCGGAGGGCGACCGGATCGGGATCGTCGGCCGCAACGGCCACGGCAAGTCGACGCTGCTGCACCTGATCGCGGGGACCGAGGAGCCCGACAGCGGCGCCGTCACGCGCGTCAACGGGCTCGGCTCCGCGCTGCTCGGCCAGGGCGACGACCTCGATCCGCAGAAGACGATCCGCGCGGAGCTGGTCGGCGGCCGCGCCGACCACGAGTGGCAGGCCGACCGCCGCTTCCGCGAGGTGCTCGACGGCCTGCTCGGCGGCGTCTCGCTCGATCGTTTCCCGCAGGGCCTCGACACGCCGATCGCGCCGTTGTCGGGCGGCGAGCGGCGGCGGATCGCGATGGCCCGCCTGCTGCTCGACGACCCCGAGCTGCTGCTGCTCGACGAGCCGACCAACCACCTCGACGTCGAGGGGATCGACTGGCTCGCGCGCCATCTCGTCGGCCGCCGCGGCACGCTCGTCGTGATCACCCACGACCGCTGGTTCCTCGACGCCGTCGTGACGCAGACGTGGGAGGTCGCCGACGGCGACGTCCACCAGTACGAGGGCGGCTACGCCGCGTACGTGCTGACGCGCGCCGAGCGCGACCGCCAGGAGGCCGCCCGCGACGCCCGCCGCCGCCAGCTGCTCAGCAAGGAGCTGGCGTGGCTGCGGCGCGGGCCGCCGGCGCGCACCTCCAAGCCGAAGTTCCGCATCGAGGCGGCGAACGCGCTGATCGCCGACGTGCCCGACCCGCGCAACACCGTCGAGCTGCTCAGATTCTCCAGCGCGCGGCTCGGCGGCAAGGTGCTCGAGGCCGAGGACGTGACCGTCAGATTCGGCGAGCGGACGCTGCTGCGGAAGGTGACGTGGCTGCTGGGTCCGGGCGACCGCGTCGCGCTCGTCGGCGTCAACGGCTCCGGCAAGACGACGCTGATGAACGTGCTCGGCGGCGAGCTGGAGCCGAGCTCCGGCAGGGTCGAGCGCGGCCAGACGGTCCGCCTCGCGCACCTGACGCAGGACGCCGTCGAGCTGCCCGGTCACATGCGCGTGCTGGAGTCGCTGGAGGAGGTGCGCGGGCGGATGAGACTGGCCGACGGCACCGAGCTGACGGCCGGCGGCATGTGCGACCGCTTCGGCTTCCGCGGCGAGCGCGCGCGGACGCTGATCGCCGACCTCTCCGGCGGCGAGCGGCGGCGGCTGCAGCTGATGCGGCTGCTGATGGGCGAGCCGAACGTGCTGCTGCTCGACGAGCCGACCAACGACCTCGACGTCGACACGCTGACCGCGCTGGAGGACCTGCTCGACGGCTGGCCCGGCACGC
>JAEXXR010000713.1 GCA_023405705.1 Actinomycetes bacterium | reverse complement strand
CCCCCAGACAAACCACCGAGGAGTGACATGTTCCACCTGGAGGAGGGGGTGACCCGCAGGGTCGCCCGAACGCTGCTTGCCCTGACGACGGCCGCCGCCGTCACGCTCGGAGTCGCCGCCTGCGGCTCGTCCGACGACTCGTCCGGTTCCACCGGCGGCGGCAGCGACAGCGGCGGCGCCGCGGTCCAGACGTCCGACGACGTCAGCGGGAAGAAGGTCATCCTGCTCACCGTCACGCCGCAGTGCGACTACTGCGCCCGCGCGACGAGAGCGTTCGAGGAGACGGCGAAGGCGGCCGGCCTCGAGGTCGAGAAGAAGATCACCAACTACGACGCCGCCGAGCAGGCCGACCAGGTCAACCAGGCGATCGCCCAGAGACCCGACGCGATCGCCTACTGGCCCGCCGACGCGACCGCCTCGATCCCCTCGCTCAACCGCATGAAGGCGGCGAGAATCCCGGTGATCGTCACCAACTCCTCGCCCGGTGAGAGATACGGCGACCTTTTCAACGCCTTCACCGGGCCCAACGACACGCGCCTGGGCGAGCTCGCCGCCGAGGGCCTGATCAGAGGCCTGGAGGAGAAGAACGGCAGAGCCGAGGGCAACATCTTCGTCGTCGGCGGCCAGCCCGGCTCGCCGCCCGCGATCCAGCGCCTGGAGGGCTTCGAGAGAACGCTCGCCGCGAGAGCGCCCGGCGTGAGAATCGTCGGCAACCAGCCGGGCAACTGGGACCAGACGCAGGCGACGACCGCCGCCGACGGCCTCTTCACCGCCAACGCCAACAGAGACATCGTCGGCGTCTACGCGCAGGCCGACAACATGGCCGCGGGCGTGATCGTCTCCGCCAGACGCAAGGGCCTCGATCCGAAGAGACTCGTGATCGTCGGCGGCAACTGCCAGCCCGAGGGCCTGCGCAACATCAGAAGCGGCGACCAGTGGTCCTCCGTCCTGCAGTCGCCGCTGGACGACGGCCGCCTGGCGGCCGAGGCGGTCGTCAACGTGCTCTCCGGCAGAGACCAGGAGCACAACGACTACCTGCCGGCCGAGGTGATCGTCAGAGACAACCTCGCCACCTGCGCCGAAGGCGTCGGCTGATGATCGTCCGCTCGCGCAGAAACGTCCCCGAGGACGTCGCCATCACGGCCCAGGAGGGCTGGGAGGGCATGCACATCTGGTGGCTGATCGACAAGGAGCAGACCGGCACCTCGGGCGTCGTGCTGAACACCGTCGACTTCCCGCCGCAGAAGGCGCACGAGGTCCACAGGCACGACAACGCGGCGGAGTACTTCTACGTCGTCAGAGGGTCGGGCCTGTCGATGTCCGACGGCGAGCCCGTGCGGCTCAACGAGGGCGACGTGGCGATCTACCCGCCCGAGGAGTGGCACGGCTTCTACAACGACACCGACGAGGTGTGCGAGGTCGTGACCTTCTGGACCGGGGTGGACCGCTACGCGGACCTCGGCTACGAGGGCCTGCCCGACTGGAGAAGAACGCTGGAGGGCCACATCTGATGAGCACGACGGAGACGGCGGCGGTCCACGACCGCCGCCTCCCCGGCCAGCTGCCGGCGACGGTCGTCGTGACCGGCACCGGCGGCGACGGCCTCGGCGCCGTCACCGCGAGACTGCTGGCCGCCGCCGGCACGCGCGTGATCGGCGTCGACCTCGCGCCGGTGGAGGAGTACGCCGGCTACTCGCACGTCCAGGGCGACGTGACGGCGCAGGAGACGTGGGACGCGGTCCTCGCCGCGCTCGACGGCGCCGGCGCGACCGGCCGCCTCGGCCTCGTCACCTCGGCCGCCTACCTCGAGGTCGGCACGGTCCTCGACCTCGACCTCGACGTCTGGCGCAAGACGTACGAGATCAACGTGATCGGCACCGTCCTCGGCATGAAGGCGCTGCTGCCGCGGATGATCGACGCCAGAGACGGCTCGATCGTCACGATCGCGTCGATCGACGCGCTGCACGCCGAGCAGCAGCTCGTCTCCTACTGCGCCTCCAAGGCCGCGGTGCTGCAGCTGTCGCGCACCGCCGCGCTCGACCATGCGCGCGACGGCGTCAACGTCAACTGCGTGCTGCCCGGCCCGATGCGCGCCGGCCTGTTCGAGCGCCACATGGCCTCCGCGGCCGACCCGGCCGCGTTCCTCGCCACGCGCGCGAACCGCCAGCCGTTCGGCGACATCCCGCGCCCGGAGGAGGTCGCGAAGGTCGCGCTGTTCCTGCTCTCCGACGCGGCGAAGGGGATGACCGGCGCCCAGGTGACCGCCGACGGCGGCCTCACGACCGGATTCGACTTCCGCACCGGCGCGGAGGGCTCCTCGGCCTGACCGCGCATCGCCGTCTGCGGTGCGGCGAGACGGCAGCGGCACGAAGCACGAGAAAGGGCGGGCGCCGCGAGGCGCCCGCCCTCTTCGTCTGCGCGGACCCCTGCCCGCACGGCTGCGGCGCTCCGTGCCGGCGGCGGCCCGGAGCGCGATCGGCTCGCCTGCTCAGTCGAGCACCATGCCGCCGTCGACCTGGACGGCCTGGCCGGTCATGTAGTCGGAGTCCTCGGAGGCGAGGAAGGCGGCGACCCCGGCGAGGTCCTGCGGCTTGGAGAGGCGGCCGAGCAGGATGCCCTCGCCGAACTCCTCCAGCGCCTGGCCGGGGCGCTCGGTCAGTCTGTGCTCGCGGAACTCGGAGTCGAGCTGCTCCCACAGCTCCGTCTGCACGACGCCGGGGCCGAAGGCGTTGACGGTGATGCCGTGCTCGGCGAGGCCGCGGGCGGCCGCCTGCGTGAGCGCGACGACGCCGAACTTCGAGTAGCAGTAGGCGGCGAACAGCGGGAAGCCCTGCTTGCCGGCCATCGAGTGGGTGTTGACGATCTTGCCGCCGCCGCCCTGCGCGATGAACTGCTTGGCGGCCTCCTGGGTACCGATCAGCACGCCGAGGCCGTTGACCTTCTGGATCTTCATGAACTCGTCCTCGGTCGCCTCGAGGAGCGGCTTCGTCTGCGAGATGCCGGCGTTGTTGAAGATCACGTCGAGGCGGCCGAACCGCTCGACCGTCTTGGCGATCGCGTCCGCGACCGCGGCGCGGTCGGAGACGTCGGCGCCGATGCCGAGGCCGCGTCCGCCGTCGAGGCTCGCGGCGACCTTCTCCGCCGCCTCGCCGTTGAGGTCGACGACGGTCACGTTGGCGCCGTCGGCGGCGAGCCGCTGCGCGATCGCCGCGCCGATGCCGCGACCGGCGCCGGTGACGATGCAGGTCTTGCCGTCGAGTCGTCCGCTCATGTGTCTCCTCCGGGGGATCGTGTACAGCAGACAGCTACAAGTGTTCAGTGTATGTTACCGGTGGTGATGCGGTACGGAACCATCCACAGCTTCGAATCGCTGCCCGGTGACCGAGACGGGCACGTCGGCGTCTATGCCCACGGGTTCGAGCAGATCGTCCGCTCCGAACAGCTCGGCTTCACATACGTCAACGTCACCGAGCATCACGCGACCGACGACGGCTACTGCCCGGCACTGATGCCGGTGCTCGCCGCGCTGGCGATGCGCACGACGACGCTGCGGCTGTCGACCGGGATGCTGATCCTGCCGCTGCACAACCCGGTCCGGATCGCCGAGGAGGCCGCCGTCGTCGACGTGCTCAGCGGCGGCCGCCTGACGCTCGGCGTCGCCGCCGGCTACCGCGAGCTGGAGTTCGCGGTGATGGAGTCCGACCACCGCAGACGCGGCAAGCGCTTCCGCGAGTCGCTGGAGGTGCTGCTCGCCGCCTGGACCGGCGAGCCGTTCTCCTACGACGGCGAGACGATCGGACTGCCGGAGATCGTCGTGCGCCCGACGCCGCTGCAGCGGCCGCATCCGCCGCTGTGGCTCGGCGGCGGATCGGACCCCGCGCTGCGCCGCGCGATCCGCTACGGCGCCCCGCTGTTCCCCGGCGCGACGACCCCGATGGGCGAGGTGCGCCAACTGTGGCACCGCTTCCAGGGCTTCTGCGCGGAGGCCGGCTCCCGGCCGGCCGGGTTCGTGCTGCCGCGGCTGGCCTTCGTCGGCGAGACCGTCGAGCGGGCGCGGGCGGTCGCCCTGCCCGCGATCGCCGCTATGTTCGAGCGCTACGTGATGTACGGCAACCCGCCAGAGGTGCGTGAGGCGCTCGCCGACTGGTCGCTGCTCGACGAATACGTGCTCGTCGGGGACGCTGCGACGGTCGCTGCGCGCGTGCAGGAGCTGGAGACGCTCGGCGTCACCGACCTGCTGCTCCAGTTCGCGATCCCGTCGCTCGATCCGGGCGACGCGATGGAGAGCATGGAGCGCTTCGCCGCGGCGGTCGGGCTGACCGCCGCTTGAGCGCCACCGCCGCGCCGGCGCAGGCCGGCCGCTCCGCGCTCACGCTGGCGCTGCTGTCGCTCGGGCTGGGCGGCTTCGGGATCGGCGTCGGCGAGTTCGTGCCGATGGGCCTGCTGCCGGAGATCGCCGGCAGCTTCGGCACCTCGATCAGCCAGGCCGGCCACGTCGTCTCCGCCTACGCGCTCGGCGTCGTCGTCGGCGCGCCGGTGCTGGCGACCTTCGGCGCCCGCTTCCCGCGCCGCGGGCTGCTGATCGGGCTGATGCTCGCCTTCGCCGTCGGCAACCTGCTCAGCGCGCTGGCGCCGAGCTACGGCACCCTCGTCGGCGCGCGCCTGCTTGCCGGCATCCCGCACGGCGCCTTCTTCGGCGTCGCCGCGCTGGTCGCGGCGACCGCGGCCGGGCCGAGAAGACGGGCGTGGGCGGTCTCGCGCGTGATGCTGGGGTTGAGCATCGCGACCGTCGTCGGCGTCCCCGCGGCGACCTGGCTCGGCCAGGCGATCGGCTGGCGCAGCGCCTTCCTGTTCGTCGCCGCGATCGCGCTGCTGACGGCGCTGACGATGACGCGCGCGCTCGGGCCCGAGGCGTCGGTGCGCGGCGCCGACGTGCGCACCGAGCTGGGCGCGCTGCGGCGGCCGCAGGTGTGGCTGACGCTGTCGATCGGCGCGATCGGCCTCGGCGGCCTCTTCGCCGTCTACGGCTACATCACGCCGACGCTGACCGAGCGCGCCGGCATGTCCGACGCGGCGGTCCCGCTCGTGCTCGCCGTCTGGGGCCTCGGGATGGTCGGCGCCAACCTGCTCAGCGGCCCGCTGTTCGACCGCCGCCTGATCCCCTCGATCTACCTGACGCTGATCGTCTTCATCGGCACGCTCGTGCTGTTCACCGTCATCTCGGCGAACCCGTACGGCGCGACCGCCGGCGTCTTCCTGCTCGGGATCGGCTTCGCGCTCGGCCCCGGCCTGCAGACGCGCCTGATGGACGTCGCCGGCGACGCCCAGACGCTCGCCGCCGCGCTCCACCACGGCGCCTTCAACACCGCCAACGCGCTCGGCCCGTGGCTGGCCGGGATCGCGCTCGCGCACGGCGCCGGCTGGACCGCGCCGGCGTGGATCGGCGTCGGCCTCGCGCTGCTCGGCCTGGTGCTGTTGACGGCGTCGGTGCTCGTCGAGCGGCGCCAGCGCGCGCACGCGTAGCGC
>JAEXXR010000708.1 GCA_023405705.1 Actinomycetes bacterium | reverse complement strand
GGCCTTGACCTTCTGCCACGAGGTGACCCACGCCTCCTTGCCGACGACGTCGCCCTCGCCCTCGTCCGGCGGCACGACCGACTTGAGGAAGTCGCCCTCCAGCGGTCTGTCGACGAGCGCGTAGTCGTACTCGCGCGAGATCGAGCCCTTCGCGAGCAGGTCCCTCGCGGCGGCGATCGTGCAGCCGGACTGCAGCTCGGCGGCGAGCTTCGCGTTCAGCTCCGGCGAGGTCATGTGGTCGATGTAGGCGTACGCGGTCGCGGCGTTGGGCGCCTCGCTGGGGATGTAGTAGGCGTCGGACCAGTAGTAGGTGCCGTCGTTCTCGGGCACCCCGAACGCCAGTCTCTTGCCCTTCGGCTGCGCGAAGGCGACGACCGCCTGCCACGAGTTGAGCGCGATCGACGCCTCGCCGCGGACGAGCAGGTCGGTCTGGTCGCCGAAGGCGGTCGAGAACGAGATCACGTTCTTCTTGATCGCGATCCAGGCGTCGCGGACTCTGTCCAGCTCCGCCTGCGTCAGCTGGTTGGGGTTGCCGTCCCTGCCGAAGCCGAGCGACTTCGCGACCAGCCACTGGTTGCCGTACGGCTCGTCGATCGTCGTCAGCGCGCCGGCGTATCTCCTGTCGGCGAAGTCGGTGTAGGAGGGCGGCATGCCGTCCCACCTGGCCGGGTCGTAGACGCACGGCTCCGAGCCCCAGATCAGCGGGAAGGAGTAGATCTCGCCGTCGACGTCGACCCACGGCGCGCTCTGGAAGCCCTCGAAGAGGCCGTCGAAGTTGCTCAGCCGCTCGACGTCGAGCGGGCGCACGAAGCCGATCGTGACCTGCTTGTTGGCGTAGTCCTTGCCGATCGTCAACACGTCGAAGGTCTTCGTGCCGCCGGTCCGCAGCTTCGTCAGCATCGTGTCGTTGTCGGCGACGTAGGCGGCCTTCAGCTGCACCTTGTTCTCCTGCAGCCACGGCTTCGCGAGCGCCTTCGCGTCCTCGCCGTCGACGCCGAGGAAGCTGAGCGTCCCGCCGACTCTGCCGGTGTCGGCCGTCGTCGCCCCGCCGGCGCCGGCGCCGCTGGAGCCGCAGGCGGCCAGCAGGCTGCCGCCGGCGCCGAGCGCCAGCGCACCGCCGCCCATGCGGGCGAGGAAGGTGCGGCGACTCAGGCGCGCGAGGTCCCGCCGCGCGATCTCTCGCAGCTGCGCATCGTCCATCTTCATCCTCCAACTCAACCAGTAGACGTCAGTGAATTACATGCGCGGCCCACCACCGGCCGCGCGGTCCTCGTGCGTCCTGCGTCCTGTCGCCGCTCAGGCCGCCGGGCGGTCGAGCGGCTCCCACTTCGGCGTCCAGCGATAGCCCATCCGGTCGAAGACGGTGCCGGCCGTCCGCTGCAGGCCGGCGAGGAAGGCGGCGCGGTCGACCCGCGTCGGCTGCCGCGCCTCGATCACCACGCGCCCGTCTACGACGACCGTGTGGACGGTCTTGGAGCGGGCGCTGTAGACGAGCTGCGTGACCGGGTCGGTCAGCGGATGGGCCTCCGGCACGTCGTTGGCGCGGACGACGAGGTCGGCGCGCTTGCCGACCTCCAGCGAGCCGATCCGGTCGCCCATCCCGATCGCCTTCGCGCCGTTGATCGTCGCCATCGCGAGCGCGTCCTCGGCGACGAGCGCGGTCCGCGAGCCGCTGCGCTCGCGCTGCGTCAGCACGGCCAGCTGGCCCTGCGTGCCGAGGTCGAAGCGCACGCCCCAGTTCGAGGAGTCGGAGCCGAGCGCGATGTTGAGCCCTCTGCGGTAGAGGTCGGCGTGGCGGCCGTGCAGCGTGCCGCCGACGCCCCACATCATCGACGCGGCCGGGCACCAGGCGATCGACATGCCGCTGCGCATGACCGGGTCGACCTCGTCGTCGCGGATCAGGTTGACGTGCGAGAAGACGCAGTTATGGCCGAGCACGCCCAGCTCCTCCAGGTGGACGAGCGGATGGCGGCCGTGGCGGCGGTCGTCGGTCTCGGTGTCGTCGGCGAAGTACGACTGGTGCTGGTTGAGGACGGTCCCGCCGGCGTCGGCGGCGGCCTTGGCGGCCAGCTCCAGCTCGTCGGTCGCGGTCCCCATCCCCTGCAGCGCGACGTGCCCGGTGACGAGCGCGTCGGGGTCGGCGTTGCGGCGCAGCTCGGTGCCGAGCAGGTCGAGCGCCCGCTTCGTGCTGGCCGGCGCGCGGTCCAGCGGCGGCGCCTCGTAGCCGTCGGCGCCGGTGACGTCCCACAGGAACGGGTCGCCGACGACGGCGCGCATCCCGGCATCCTCGGCAGCAGCGGCGACAGCGGCGGGCGAATGGGCGGTGCCCGCTTCCATGAAGGTCGTCGTGCCGTTGCCGAGCATCTCGAGGATCGCGAGCATCGACGAGGCGTACTCCTCGTCGTCGCCGAGCGCGTTGAGGTACGGCACGAAGAAGCCGGGGTCGACGTCGCCGAAGGAGGGCGTGTCGCCGAAGGCGCCGCGGCAGAGGTGGTAGGTGACGTGCGCGTGGCAGTCGACGAAGCCGGGGTGGACGACGGCACCGCCGGCGTCGATCGTGCGGACCGGCTCCCAGCGGGCGAGCACCGCGTCGGTCGGTCCGACGGCGACGATCTCGCGGCCGCGGACGGCGACGGCGCCGTCGGCCCAGACGCGCCGCTGCGCGTCCATCGTCAGCAGGTACGCGTGCACGACGACGAGGTCGGCGCGCTCGCGGCCGGCTCCACCCTGCTCGACTCCAACACTGTTCTTCATATCGAACGAAAGCTAGACAGAACGATCATTTGTGTCAAGACGATTCACCGTGATCGTCAGTCGAGATGCCAGATCTCGTTCACGGTGAAGAACCGGCCGTGCTCGTCGACCGAGCGCGTCATCAGCGCGCGGATGTACTGCGCCCAGCGGGCGTTCACCTCGGTCGCCTCCAGCCGTGCCAGCGCCTCCGCGGCGGTCGGCTCGCACTCGCAGTAGGCGATCACCTCACGGCCGCGGCGGAACAGCGAGTAGTTGGAGAAGCCGGCGGCGCGCAGCGCCTCGACCAGCTCCGGCCAGACCTCGGCGTGCCGGCGCTCGTACTCCTCCTCCTGCCCGGGGGCCAGGTCGAACGTGTAGCAGAGGCGTTCCATCTCACTCCGATCTCGCCGCGCCGAGCAGCTTCAGCAGGTTGCGCCCCATCACGTCGTCGGCCTCCTCCGCTCCGCAGCCGTCCAGCAGCACGCCGACGTCCGCCGTCTGCGGGAACGAGACGAACTCCAGCGCCGGCGAACAGTCCGACCCCCACAGCAGCCGCCGCGGCCCGAACGCCGCCAGCACGGCCTGCACGTACGGTCGCGCCGCGGCGTGCGGGAAGCCGTGCGCCGGTTCGGAGATCGCGTACGCGCCGGAGAGCTTCACCGCGACGTGGTCGTGGACGGCGAGCGCCAGCAGCGGCGCGAGCCGCTCGCGTGCCTGCACGGCCGTCGGCGGCGCCGCGCCGCTCCAGCGGCCCGGCAGGCCGAGGTGGGCGAACAGCAGCGGGCAGCCGTCGAG
>JAEXXR010000707.1 GCA_023405705.1 Actinomycetes bacterium | reverse complement strand
CGCGACCAGCTCGGGGCGCTCCCAGACGACGACGCCCGCGGCCGCTCTGGCGAGGAAGGCGCGGAAGGTCTCGTCGACGTCGAGCCGCGAGCCGTAGGTCGCGTGGTGGTCGAGCTCGGCGTTGGTGAGGATCGCGACGTCGGGGTGGAGTCTCAGCAGCGAGCGGTCGGACTCGTCGGCCTCGACGACGACCCACTCCCCCGTCCCCCAGCCGGCGTTGGAGCCGGTCGAGCGGACGGCGCCGCCGACGAGGTAGCCGGGGTCCATGCCGGCGCCGCGCAGCACGTGGACGACCATCGAGGAGGTCGTCGTCTTGCCGTGCGTGCCCGTGACGGCGATGCAGCGTCTGCCGGGCAGCGCGGTGATCTCGCCGAGCAGGTCGGCGCGGTGCAGCTCGGCCAGCCCGCGCTCGCGACCGGCGGCGCGCTCCGGGTTCTCCGGCGGGACCGCGGTCGAGTAGACGATCTCGACCCCCTCGCCGGCCGGCACGTTCGCGGCGTCGTGGCCGACGGCGATCGTCGCCCCGCCCTCGCGCAGCGTCGCGACCGTCGCCGAGTCGGCGCGGTCCGACCCGCTGACATCGGCCCCGAGCGCCCCGGCGACCAGCGCCAGCCCGCTCATCCCGGCCCCGCCGATCCCGATGAAGTGCAGCCGCCGCTCGGCCCAAGCTCGTTCGTCCGTCACGGCGGGAGACCCTAGCTGCAAGCTTGCTTACTTGCTTACTTGTTAACAACCGAGTTCCCCTACCCCTCCCCGTTGCCCAGGAACGCCAGCACGGCGAGGACGCGGCGGTGGTCGTCGTCGGTGGCGGGGAGGTCGAGCTTGGCGAAGATGTTGGAGACGTGCTTCTCGACGGCGCCGGGGGTGACGACCATCGCACGGGCGATCGCGGCGTTGGTCTTGCCCTCGGCCATCAGCGACAGCGCCTCGCGCTCGCGCGGGGTGAGGCCGCCGAGGGCGCCGCCGCGCTCGCCGGCGTGGCGGCTGCGGACCAGCTCGGCGACGACCTCGCGGTCGAGCGCCGTGCCGCCGCCCGCGACCCGCTCCAGCGCGTCGACGAAGGTCCGCACCTCGCCGACCCGCTCCTTCAGCAGGTAGCCGACACCGCCGTCGCCGGCGGCGAGCAGCTCGGAGGTGTAGACCGGCTCGACGTACTGCGACAGGATCAGGATCGCCAGCTCAGGGTGGCGTCTGCGCGCCTCGATCGCGGCGCGCACGCCCTCGTCGGTGAAGGACGGCGGGAGGCGCACGTCGACGATCGCGAGGTCGGGCTTGTGGCCCTCGACGATCCGCAGCAGGCCCTCGCCGTCCTCGGCCTGCGCGACGACGTCGATCTCGCGCTCCCTCAGCAGGGCGACGAGCCCCGCGCGCAGCAGCGCGTTGTCCTCCGCGATCACGACCCGCATGGCAGCTCCGCTCGAATGGCAGTTCCGACGCCCTCCGGGCTCGTCACCCGCAGCGTCCCGTCAAGCGCCTCGACCCGGCGGCGCAGGCCCGACAGGCCGGTCGCTCTGGTCCCGGTGGAGCGGTCGCTCTCCAGCGCCCCGCCCGGGCCGTCGTCGGCGATCTCGACCACCAGCGTCTCCTCGCGCTCGGCGAGCGTCACGCGCGCCGACGCCGAGGGGGCGTGCTTGGAGACGTTCGTCAGCGCCTCGGCGACGACGAAGTAGGCGGCCGTCTCGACCACCGGCGACAGCCGTCTCGACACCTGCGCGTCGACCGCCACCGGGATCGCCGCGCGCTGGCCGAGCGCCTCGACCGCCGCGACCAGGCCGCGGTCGGCGAGCACCGGCGGGGCGATCCCGCGGGCGAGGTCGCGCAGCTCCTTGATCGCCGCGCCGGCCTCGCTGCGCGCCTGGCGGACCAGCTCGGCGATCTCGGGCCGGTCGTCGAGTCTGTCCTCCGCCCGCCCGAGCTGCATCGACAGCGCGACCAGGCGCGCCTGGGCGCCGTCGTGGAGGTCGCGCTCGATCCGCCGCAGCTCGGCGGCCTGGACGTCGAGCGCGCCGCGGCGGGTGCGCGTCAGCACGTCGACGCGCTCGGTCAGCTCTCTCTCGCGCAGCGACGGCAGCAGCTCGCGGTTGACGATCAGCGCGTGGACGCCGAGCAGGGCGCCGAGGGCGGTGATCGGCCAGATCGGCCAGAAGGTGCCGCCGCCCGTCATCGCCCAGATGATCAGCTCGAGCGCGACGAGGAAGGCGGTCAGCTCCGCATGGAAGGTCAGCGGCCGGACACGATGCTCCAGCACGTCGATGCCGCGGCGGCCGAGCGCGTGGACGGCGACCGTCGTCAGCAGGCCGAACCAGACCCACATCGGCCAGAAGTAGCCGGCGCCCGTCGCGACCCAGACGATCGTCACGAGCACGCCGACGAGCACGACGATCGCGCCGTGCAGCGCGATCGTGACCTCGTAGTCGTCGCCGCCTGGGGCCTCCGCGGAGCCGGTCATCGCAGGGAAGATCATGGCGGACAGGCTGGCAGCCGTGCAGTCGCCTTTCATTGGTGCGAAGGCCAGTCCGCCGGCCGCCGTCCCCCCACCCGATACGGGGGTTTGCCGCAGTACGCCTCGCTTGCCGGCATCATTCCGGCAACGGCGTCGTGCCTGCACGATCGACGTGTGTTCAACGAGACGAGGAATCGATCGATGCATAGGCCCGACGCGCCGGCGGCCGGGGGCACCGCCAACGCGCGCAACCCGTGGCGCGACCAGCTCGCGCCGTACACCGTCCCGTCGCTGAGCCGCAGCCTGCTCGACCTCGCGACCTCGGTGCTGCCGTTCCTGCTGCTGTGGCCCGTCATGGTCTGGTCGCTCGACGTCTCCTACCTGCTGACGCTCGCGCTCGCGGTCCCGACCGCCGGCTTCCTGCTGCGCAGCTTCATCGTCTTCCACGACTGCTGCCACGGCTCGTTCTTCGCCTCCAGAGCGGCGAACACGTGGGTCGGCCGCTTCACCGGCCTGCTCGTCTTCACGCCGTACGCCTCCTGGCGCCACAGCCACGCCGTCCACCACGCGACCGCCGGCGACCTCGACCGCCGCGGCGAGGGCGACGTGCCGACGATGACCGTCGCCGAGTTCAACGCCGCCAGCCGCGGCACGCGGATCGGCTACCGCCTCTTCCGCAACCCGCTCGTGCTGTTCGGACTGGGGCCGTTCTACTCGTTCGTCGTCTACCCGCGGATCGTCAGAAGATCGATGCGGCCGCGGATCCGCAACAGCGTCCTGATCACCAACGTCGTGCTCGCCGCGACGCTCGCCGCGGTCATCTGGCTGGTCGGCTGGCAGGCGTTCCTGCTCGTCCAGATCCCGGTGATAATGCTCGCCGGCGGCGCGGGCGTCTTCCTCTTCTTCGTCCAGCACCAGTTCGAGGACACCTACTGGGAGTCCAGCGAGCAGTGGACCTACGCCGACGCCGCGCTGCGCGGCAGCTCCTACCTGAACCTGCCGCAGCCGCTGCAGTTCTTCTCCGGCAACATCGGCCTCCACCACGTCCACCACCTCAGCGCGCGCGTGCCCAACTACAACCTGCAGGCCGCCCACGACGGCCTCGAGGTCTTCCGCGACGTGCCGGTGCTGACGCTCGCCGACGCGATCAAGGCGCCGCGGCTGAAGCTGTGGGACGAGCGCCGCGGCCGGATCGTCACCTTCCGCGAGGCGCGCGAGCCGGTGCCGGAGCCGAACCCCGCGCCGGCGCCCGCCTGAGCGGCCCGGGCGGCCGCGCGCCAGGGCGACCGAGCTGCCCGGCACCGCGCCCGGTCCCACTGGCCCGCGCGGCCGACCGGCGTCATACCTGCGGCGTACGCGGGCGGTCCGCAAGATCGCCCGCACGGCCGTTTCGCGGCGACGGCGGCGCTCTTAGCGTCGTCGCCATGATCACCGTCGAGCAGCTCACCAAGCGCTACGGCGAGAAGACAGCCGTCGACTCGCTCACCTTCACCGTCCGGCCCGGCGCCGTCACCGGCTTCCTCGGCCCCAACGGCGCCGGCAAGTCGACGACGATGCGGATGATCGCCGGCCTCGACGCGCCGACCGCCGGCCGCGCGCTCGTGAACGGCCACCGCTACGCCGACCATCCCGCGCCGCTGACCGAGGTCGGCCTGCTGCTGGAGGCGAGAGCGATCCACACCGGCCGCTCCGCCCGCAACCACCTGCTGACGCTCGCCGCCACCCACGGGATCGGCCGCCGCCGCGTCGACGAGGTGATCGAGCTGACCGGCCTGCAGGGGGTCGCCGGCAGACGCGCCGGCGGCTTCTCGCTCGGGATGGGCCAGCGGCTGGGGATCGCCTCGGCGCTGCTCGGCGACCCGGCGGTGCTGATCCTCGACGAGCCGGTCAACGGCCTCGACCCCGAGGGTGTGCTGTGGGTCCGGCGGCTGCTGCGCGGGCTCGCCGCGGAGGGCCGCACCGTCTTCCTCTCCAGCCACCTGATGAGCGAGATGGCGCAGACCGCCGACCACCTCGTCGTCGTCGGCAGGGGGCGGCTGATCGCCGACCTGCCGGTGCAGGAGCTGACCGAGCGCTCGACGCGCGACTCGGTGCTGGTGCGCTCCCCGTTCGCCGACGAGCTGGCCGGCGCGCTGCTGGGCCCGGCGGTCGAGGTGACCGCAGTCGAGCCGGGTCTGCTGGAGGTGCGCGGCGCGAGCGCGGCGCAGATCGGCGCGACCGCCGCCCACCGCGGCCTGGAGCTGCACGAGCTGACGCCGCAGCGGGCGACGCTGGAGGAGGCGTTCATGGAGCTGACGGCCGACGCGGTCGAGTACCGCGCCGGGGC
>JAEXXR010000703.1 GCA_023405705.1 Actinomycetes bacterium | reverse complement strand
CGCCGACGCGGCCCATCGCCTGCGCGTCGGAGCCGACGATCGAGATCGCGCCGACGTCGTGCAGCAGGTCCTCGGCGGCGATCGTGCTCGCGCGGATCCGCGACTCGGCGAAGGCGAGGTCCTCCGCCACGCGCGGGTTGAGGTGGTGGCAGACGATCAGCATGTCCTGGTGCTCGGCGACCGTGTTGCGCGTGTGCGGGCGCGTCGGGTTGGTCGACGACGGCAGCACGTTCGGCTCGCCGGCGATCGCGATGATGTCGGGCGCGTGGCCGCCGCCGGCGCCCTCGGTGTGGAAGGTGTGGATCGTGCGACCGGCGATCGCGCCGACGGTCGACTCGAGGAAGCCGGCCTCGTTGAGCGTGTCGGTGTGGATCGCGACCTGGATCCCCCAGCGCTCCGCCGCGCGCAGGCAGGCGTCGATCGCGGCCGGCGTCGAGCCCCAGTCCTCGTGCAGCTTCATCCCGCCGGCGCCGGCCAGCACCTGCTCCTCCAGCGCCGCCGCCGACACCGTGTTGCCCTTCCCGAGCAGCAGCACGTTGACGGGCAGGTCGTCGAGCGCGCGCAGCATCGTCTCGTAGGCGAGCGGGCTCGGCGTGCAGGTCGTCGCGCGCGTCCCCTCGCTCGGCCCGGTGCCGCCGCCTATGAGCGTCGTGACGCCCGCGGCGACGGCCTCGGTGACGATCGACGGGGTGATGAAGTGGACGTGGCAGTCGACACCGCCGGCCGTGAGGATGCGGCCCTCGCCGGCGATCACGTCGGTCGTCGGCCCGATCCGCAGCGCGGGGTGGACGCCGTCCATCACGTCCGGGTTGCCGGCCTTCCCCAACGCGGCGATGCGGCCGTCGCGGATGCCGACGTCGGCCTTCACGACGCCCCAGTGGTCGAGCACGAGCACGTTCGTGACGACGACGTCCGGCGCGCCCTCCGCACGGGTCGTCGAGCCCTGCGCCATCGACTCGCGGATCGTCTTGCCGCCGCCGAAGACGGCCTCGTCGCCGCCTGCGCACCAGTCCTGCTCGGGCGAGATCCACAGGTCGGTGTCGGCGAGGCGGACACGGTCGCCGACGGTCGGCCCGTACAGCTGCGCGTAGCGGGCGCGGTCGATCGCGGTCACGAGACGACCTCGCGCAGCCGCAGGCCGGCGACGTGGCCGGCGCCGCCGAGCGCGACCAGCTCGACCTGCCGCGCCAGTCCCGGCTCGAACCGCACCGAGGTCCCCGCCGGCACGTCGAGCCGGAAGCCGCGGGCCGCGTCGCGGTCGAAGCGCAGCGCGTCGTTGGCGTCGGCGAAGTGGAAGTGCGAGCCGACCTGCACCGGCCGGTCGCCGTCGTTGACGACCGTCACCGTCCGCCGCTCGCGTCCGACCGCCAACGCGATCGAGCCCGGCGCCGTCACGACCTCGCCGGGGACGACGCGCGCGGCCTGCGCGTCGTCCCCGGCCGGCGCCGCGGCCGAGGCGCCCGGCTGGTGCAGGGTCACCAGCTTGCGGCCGTCCGGGAAGGTCGCCTCGACCTGCACCTCGTCGAGCAGCTCCGCGACGCCGTCGATCAGCTCCTCGGGCGCGAGCACGTGCCGGCCGTCGGCCATCAGCTGCTCGACGGTCGCGTCGCCGTCGCGGGCGCGCTCGATCACCCAGCAGGAGAGCAGCGCGACCGCCTCCGGGTGGTTGAGCCGCACGCCGCGCGCGCGGCGGTCGCGGGCGACCATCCCCGCGACCGACAGCAGCAGCTTCTCGACGTCTGAGGGCGGCAGCTTCATACGGCCAGCAGTCTCCGCACGTGCCCGTCCTCCAGCGCCGCCGTGTCGCCGGCGTCGATCACGTGCCCGTGGTCCATCACGGCGTAGCGCTCGGCCAGCCGCAGCGCGAAGTCGACGTACTGCTCGACGAGCAGGATCGACATCCCGGAGCTGCCCTTCAGCTGGGCGATCGCGTCCTCGATCTCGAGGATGATGTTCGGCTGGATCCCCTCCGTCGGCTCGTCGAGCAGCAGCAGGCGCGGCTTCGTCACGAGCGCGCGGGCGATCGCGAGCTGCTGCATCTGGCCGCCGCTGAGGAAGCCTGCGGGGCGGTCGAGCAGGCCCTTCAGCCGCGGGAAGAGGTCGAGCGCGTCGTCGATCCCGGAGCGCGGCAGGTCCTTCCGCGCCTCCTGCACGACGCGCATGTTCTCCATCACCGTCAGCTGCGGGAAGCAGTCGCGCCCCTGCGGCACGAACGCGATCCCGGCCCGCGCGCGCTCGTAGGGCTTCATCCGCGAGACGTCCTCGCCATCGAAGAGGATCCGCCCGCGGCGCGTCTTCAGCAGCCCGACGACCGTCGACAGCAGCGTCGACTTGCCGACGCCGTTGCGGCCCATCAGGCAGCAGAGCCCGTTGCGCGGCACCCCGAGCGAGACGCCGAACAGCACCTGCGTCGAGCCGTGGCCGCTCTGCACCGCCTCGACCCGCAGCAGGTCGTCCTCGCGCACGCCGGGCGCGAGCGGCGCCGCCTCCGTCGCGGTCGCCGCCTTCGTCTTCACCGCCGTCGTCATGCCGTCACCTCCGCCGCTCCGGCGCCGCGCGCGTCGCGCGGGCGCCCGAGGTAGACCTCGCGCACCGTCTCGTCCTGCTGCACCTCGCTCACCGTCCCCTCGGTCAGGATCCGCCCCTCGTGCATCACCGTCACGCGCGTCGCGAAGCGGCGCACGAAGTCCATGTCGTGCTCGATCACGAGCACGGTCGTGCCGGCGGCGCTGATCTGCTGGATCAGCTCGCCGGTGCGGGTCCGCTCCTCGCCGGTCATGCCCGCGACCGGCTCGTCCAGCAGCAGCAGCCGCGGCCCCTGGCAGAGCACCATCGCGACCTCCAGCCACTGCCGCTGGCCGTGCGACAGCGTCCCCGCGGGCGCGTCGGCCAGCTCCTCCAGGCCGACCGCGCGCAGCGCGTCGGCGACCGCCTCCGGCACGCCGCGCCGCTGCCGCAGCAGATGGGGGAGGCGGTGGCGGAAGCTGGCCGCGACGTCGACGTTGTCGAGCACCGTCAGCTGCTCGAAGACGGTCGGCGTCTGGAAGGTGCGGCCGACGCCGCGGCGGACGATCTGGTGCTCGCGACGGCCGGTCAGCTCGCCGCCCTCGAAGCGGATCGACCCCGCGGCCGGCTTCACCAGCCCGGTGATCGCGTCGACCAGCGTCGTCTTGCCGGCGCCGTTGGGGCCGATCAGGAAGCGGATCTCGTCGCGCGCGACCGTCAGGTCGAGCCCGTCGATCGCGTGGAAGCCGTCGAAGACGACCTTCAGCCCGCGCACCTCCAGCAGCGCCTCGGCGGCCGGAGCGCCCGCCTCGCCGCCTGCGCCGTTCGCGATCGCGCTCATGCGACCACCTCCAGCTCTCTCTCGGCCTTCGCCGCACCTGGCCGCGCGTCGCCGCCGCGCCGTCTCGCCCACAGCTCGCGCGCCTTCGCCTGCACGCCCTCCGACACGCCCGCCAGGCCCTTCGGCGCGAACGCGATCACGAGGATGAACAGCGCGCCCTGCGCGTACAGCCAGCCGGACGGGAAGCGCTCCGACAGGTCGGTTCTCGCCCAGTTGACGATGATCGCGCCGGCTGCCGCCCACGCCAGCACGGTGCGACCGCCGAGCGCGACCCAGATCACCATCTCGATCGAGGGGACGATCCCGAGCAGGGCCGGCGACATGATCCCCATCACCGGCACGAACAGCGCCCCGGCGAGGCCGGCCATCCCGGCCGCCGCCGCGTAGGCGACGACCTTCACCAGCGTCGGGTCGTAGCCGAGGAAGCGGACGCGGTCCTCGGCGTCGCGGCAGGCGACGAGCACCTTGCCGTAGCGGCTGCGCACGAGCTGGCGCGCGAGCAGGAAGACGATCAGGAAGATCGCCGCGACGATCAGGTAGAGCGTCCGCTTGTCGGCCGGGTCCGACAGGCTGAGGCCGAAGAACTCCTGGAAGTTCGTGAGGCCGTTCGTGCCGCCGGTCAGGCCCTGCTGGCCGACCAGCACGATCACGAACGCGGCCGCCATCGCCTGCGAGAGGATCGCGAAGTAGGCGCCGCGGACCCGCTGGCGGAAGATCAGCGTGCCGAGCAGCGCCGCGACCGCCATCGGCAGCAGCACGCAGGCGGCGACGGCGAAGGCCGTCGACTCGAACGGCTTCCACAGCGCCGGCAGCGTCTCGACGCCGCTCCAGCTCATGAAGTCCGGCACCTCGAGGCCCTGCGCGGAGGCCTCCTGGAGCTTCATGTGCATGCCCATCGCGTAGCCGCCGAGGCCGAAGAACAGGCCCTGGCCGAGCACGAGCATGCCGCCCTGGCCCCACGCGAGGCCGATGCCGACCGCGACGATCGCGAGGCAGAGGTATCTCGCCAGCAGCGACAAGCGGAAGTCGCTCAGCACCGCCGGCGCGACCAGCAGCAGGCCGACGACGACCAGCCCGAAGCGGATCAGGAAGGCGCCGCGGCCGCTGCCGGCGGGGAAGAGCTTCGCGTACGCCGTGCTCATGCGAGCCCCCGGCGGCGCGTGACGACGAGCCCCTGCGGGCGGAACTGGAGGAAGACGACGATCAGCGCGAAGACGGCCGCCTTCGCCAGCGACGCGTCGGTCCAGTACTCCAGGTAGGCGTTGGCGACGCCGAGCGCGATCGCGGCGATGATCGCGCCGCGCAGCTGCCCGAGCCCGCCGACGATCACGACCAGGAAGGCGTCGATGATGTAGTTGGTGCCGAGCGTCGGCCCGACCGAGCCGAGCAGCGTCACCGCGACGCCGGCGATCCCGGCGAGGCCGGAGCCGATGAAGAAGGTCAGCCGGTCGACGCGCGGGGTGCGCACGCCGGAGGCGGCGGCGAGGTCGCGGTTCTGCACGACCGCGCGCATCCGCCGCCCGGCCGGCGACTTCGACAGGTAGAACCAGATCGCCACCAGGGCGACGATCACGAGGCCGATGATGAACAGCCGCGTGTAGGGCATCGACACGCCCGCGACGGTGATGCCGCCCTCCAGGAAGGGCGGCGCCTTCACCTGCACGTTCGGCGCGCCGAAGATGTCGCGCGCCAGCTGCTGGAGCATCAGCGCGACGCCCCAGGTCACCAGCAGCGTGTCCAGCGGACGGCCGTGCAGCCGTCTGATCAGGGTGAACTCGAGGATCAGCCCGAGCAGGCCGCCGATCACGAACGCGACCGGCAACGCCAGCCCGAAGGCCAGCGTCACCATGCTCGCGCTGAACAGCCCCTGCAGCACGTAGGCCGTGTAGGCGCCGGCCATCATGAACTCGCCGTGCGCCATGTTGATCACGTTCATCTGGCCGAACGTGAACGTCAGTCCCAAAGCGACGAGCAGCAGGACCGACGCCACGCTCAACCCGATGAAGAGCCGTGAGAGGAAGACCTCCATGAAGTCGCTCCTTGCCGCTCGTCTCTGACGGGTTCCGCTGCGCCTAGAGCCCTTCGGCCCAGTCGTAGCTTCTGAGGTACGGATCCGGCGCGATCGGGCCGTCGGAGGCCCACACCTCTCTGATCTGGCCGTCCGGCTCGACGACGCCGATGCGGGCGGTCTTGTAGAGGTGCTGGTTGACGTCGTCGACTCTGACCGTGCCCTCCGGCGCGTCGAAGGTCAGGCCTCTCGCGGCCTCCTTGACCGCTTCGGGGTCGGTGCTGCCGGCCTTCTCGACCGCCTTCGCCCAGATGTGGACCTGCACGTAGCCGGCCTCCATCGGGTCGGAGGTGACGCGGTCGGCGCCGTATCTGTCCTTGAACGCTCTGACGAATCTTCTGTTCGCCGGGGTGTCGGTCGTCTGGTAGTAGTTCCACGCCACCGGGTGGCCGGCGACGTTCTCGGGCCCGATGCCGGCGACCTCCTCCTCGGCGACCGAGACGGACATGACCGGCATGTCTCTGGCGGTCACGCCGGCGCCCTTCAGCTGCTTGAAGAAGGCGACGTTGGAGTCGCCGTTGAGCGTGTTGAAGACGGCGTCCGGTCTCGCGTCCTGCAGCTTGGAGATGAGCGTGCCGTACTCGGTGTGGCCGAGCGGCGTGTACTCCTCGCCGAGGATCTCGACGCCGTTGGCCTCCGCCCACGCCTTGATCTCCTTGTTGGCCGTGCGCGGGAAGACGTAGTCGGAGCCGACGAGGAACAGCGATCTGGCGCCGGTCTCCTTCAGGTACTCGAGGCCGGGGATGATCTGCTGGTTGGTCGTCGCGCCCGAGTAGAAGATGTAGGGCGACTGCTCGAGGCCCTCGTACTGGACCGGGTAGAAGAGCAGCGCTCTGTTGCGCTCGAAGACCGGCAGCATCGCCTTGCGCGACGCCGAGGTCCAGCCGCCGAAGGTCGCGGCGACTCTGTCCTCGGAGATCAGCTTCTGCGCCTTCTCGGCGAAGGTCGGCCAGTCGGAGGCGCCGTCCTCTATGACCGGCTCGATCTGCTTGCCGAGCACGCCGCCGGCTCTGTTGATCTCGTCGATCGCGAGCAGCTCGGAGTCTCTGACCGTCACCTCGCTGATCGCCATCGTGCCCGACAGCGAATGGAGGATCCCGACTCTGATCGTCTCGCCGTCCCCACCCGTCGCGCCGCTGCTCGCCGACGTGCCCGTGTCGGCGCTCGACTCGTCGCTGCTGCTGCCGCAGCCCGCGACGGCGAACGCCGCCGCCAGCACCGCGAACGCGATCGCCAAGAGCCTGGCAATGCCCAGTCTGCCCATGCTGCTCCCTCTCGTTGTCGCTGACGTACCTCACCCCGGTCCCAGGCCAGGGGAGCGCGAAGGAGCCGCGACGGGAACGGCGCCCTTCGGTGATCGCCAGTCTCGAAGACGGGCCCGTTCCCATCTCCCTCCCGATGTCCAAACATCGCCGTTCAATTGAGGGACCGGTGGCGTACGGCGCCATTCCGGTGCGGCATCGGGTACGTGCGCGGGCGGGGTGAGGAGAGCGGACGGCGGCGATGCGCGGCGTGCCGGCGCGGGCGGCCGAGCGGCGGTGGTGCGCGGCCGGTCAGCGCGGCGGACGGGCGGC
>JAEXXR010000616.1 GCA_023405705.1 Actinomycetes bacterium | reverse complement strand
GAAGTGGACCCGGAGCGCCGCCGCCCGGCTCTCAGCCGATCATCTCGCGGGCCGGACCGCCGGGGCGGAACATCGGCAGGCAGTCGGCCTCGGGGGCGATGCGGGCCTCCAGCAGCGCCGGGCCGGGCTCGGCGAGCGTCGCCGCGACGGCGTCGGCGACCTCGTCCTGCTCGGTGACGCGGCGGCCGGCGACGCCGAAGGCGCGCTCAAGCGTCGGCCAGTCGGGCGAGGCGCCGAGGTCGACCGAGTGGCGGCGGCCGCCCCAGAACATGTCCTGCTGCTGGCGGACCATCCCCAGCGAGGCGTTGTGCATCAGCACGACCTTGACCGGCAGGCCCTCCTCGGCCGCGGTCGCCAGCTCCTGCACGTTCATCAGCAGCGAGCCCTCGCCGCTGACGCAGACGACGGTCGCGTCCGGCTCGGCCGCCTGCGCGCCGAGCGCGGCCGGCAGGCCGTAGCCCATCGTGCCGTGACCCCCGGAGGTCAGCCAGCGGCGCGGCCGCTCGAAGCGCAGCCGGCCGGCGGCCCACATCTGGTGCTGGCCGACGTCGGTCGAGACGATCGCCTCGCCGCCGGTCGCCGCCTGCACCGCGTCGAGCAGGCCGTGCGGGTCGATCCCCTCGCCGGGACCGTCTCCCCCGGACCAGCCCGGCGCCGGCACGTCGAACGGCTCGTCGGCGCGCCAGGCGTCGATCCGCTGCCACCAGGCTGCGAGCCGCTCCGGGTCGGCGGCCGGCTCCAGCTGGCGGTAGGCGTCGGCGATCGCGGCGAGGCCGCGCTTGGCGTCAGCGACGATCGGGACGTGGACGGCGCGCAGCTTGCCGATCTCGCTCGGGTCGACGTCGAGGTGGATCACCTTCGCGTGCGGCGCGAACTGCGCCAGGTCGCCGGTGACGCGGTCGTCGAAGCGCGCGCCGACGCAGACGATCAGGTCGGACTCGTCGACCGCCCAGTTCGCCGTGCGCGTGCCGTGCATCCCGAGCATCCCGAGCCAGCGGCGGTCGGAGGCCGGGAAGGCGCCGAGCCCCATCAGCGTCGTCGTCACCGGCAGGTCGGCGAGCCGCGCCAGCGCCGTCAGCTCCTCGGCCGCCTCGGCGTGGACGACGCCGCCGCCGGCGTAGAGGACCGGTCGTCGCGCCGCCGCGATCGCCTGCGCCGCCAGCCGCACCTGCTTGCCGTTGGGCTTCGTCGTCGGGCAGTGGCCCGGCGTGTTCGGCGCGTGCGGCTCCCTGTCGCGCGCCGGGGCGCGGGCGATGTCGGAGGGGATGTCGAGCAGCACCGGCCCGGGCCGGCCGGTGCGCGCGAGGTGGAAGGCGTCGTGGACGGCCTGCGCCAGCTCGTCGGCCGCCTCGACCGCGATCGCGTGCTTGACCATCGGCGCCGTCATGCCGATCACGTCGGCCTCCTGGAAGGCGTTCGTGCCGCGCAGCTCGGTCCGCACCTGCCCCGTGACGAAGACCGTCGGCGTCGAGTCCATGTAGGCGTCGCAGATCGGCGTCATCAGGTTGGTCGCGCCGGGGCCGGAGGTCGCGATCGCGACGCCGACGCGGCCGGTCGCCCGCGCGTAGCCCTGCGCGGCGTGGCCGGCGCCGGCCTCGTGGCGCATCAGCACGTGGCGGATCTCGCTGTCGACGAGCGCGTCGTAGATCGGCAGGCTGGCGCCGCCGGGGATCCCGAAGACGGTGTCGACGCCCTCGCGCCGGAGGGCCTTCGTCAGGGCGTCGGCGCCGCGCATCGGGCGCTCCCTTCATGAGCGGTGGTGGCGAGGGACGGGACGAGTACGACGAGCGTGACGAGCGGCATCTGAGGCTCCTGGGTTCATTGACGGGACGGGCTCCGCGCGCGGGCGCGGACGAGACGGGTGCGACGCCGCGGCGTGGCGGCGCGTGCTGCGGCGAGCGCGAGGCTCAGCCGGATACGCGTACGCCGACGAGGACGCGGGTCGCGTCCGTAAGTCGGTCGGCGTGCATGCGCAGGTGCGTCATTCCTGCACAAGGATGCCGCAATCAGCGGCGATATGCCAGCCGGGGTTCCCGCGAGGCGCCCGCTCGGCGCCGCCGCGCGGCCTCCCGCCTACGCCAGCACGAAGTAGTCGCGGTGGATCGCCTCTTCGCTGGCGCGCGGCAGCAGCTCGCGCGCCTGCGCGGACTTGAGCCCGGCGACCCGTCTCAGCTCGGCGGCGCCGTAGTTGGAGATCCCCTTGCCGACCGCCGCGCCGTCGTGGACGACCTCGACCGCGTCGCCGGCCTCGAAGCGGCCGTTGACGCCGACGATCCCGACCGGCAGCAGCGAGGTGCCGCCCTCGCGCAGCGCCCGCGCGGCGCCGGCGTCGACCTCCAGCTCGCCGTGCGACGGCTTCGCGTACTTGAGCCACAGCTTGAAGCTCGAGTAGGCCGCCTCGCGCGCGGGGAAGCGGGTGCCGATCGGCTCGCCGGCGGCGGCTGCGGCGACGATCCCGGCGGTCTTGCCGTTGGCGACGACGGCGGGGATGCCGGCGGCGGTCGCCATCTCGGAGGCGACGACCTTCGAGCGCATGCCGCCGGAGCCGAGCGTCGTCGTCGTCTGGCGGATGTCCAGCTCCGCGAGCGCCTCGAAGTCCTCGACCAGCGGCACGATCTGCGCGGAGGGGTCCAGGCGCGGGTCGGCGGTGTAGAGGCCGTCGGTCGAGGTCAGCAGCACGAGCAGCTCGGCGCCGAGCAGGATCGACACCTGCGCGGCGAGGAAGTCGTTGTCGCCGAAGGAGATCTCGTCGGTCGTCGTCGTGTCGTTCTCGTTGATGACCGGCACGACGCGCCAGTCGAGCAGCTTCTGCAGCGTCTGGCGCGCGTTCAGGTAGTGCGTGCGGGCGCTGATGTCGAAGAAGGTCAGCAGCACCTGCGCGGTCGGCACCTCGCGCTCGGTCAGCAGCTCGTCGTAGACGCGATAGAGCTGCCCCTGCCCGACGGCGCTCGCCGCCTGCAGCTCGTCGACGGCGCGCGGCCGCATCCCCAGGCCCATCACGCCCATCCCCCGGGCGATCGCGCCGCTGGTGACGATCACGACGTCGCGGCCGCTCGCGTGCAGCGCGGCGACGTCGTCGCAGACCTGCTCCAGCACCTCGCGGCGGGGATGGCCGGCGTCGTCGCAGACGATGCTCGACCCCAGCTTGATGACGACGATGCCCATGGCGAGCAGGGAGCTTAGAGGGCGGCGGGCGCGCGCGGAGGCGCCGCTACGACGGGTCCAGCTCGAAGGTGATGCCGCCGATCTCGACGTCGTCGCCGGGTTCGAAGCCGGCCTCCTCCAGCGCGCGGATCACGCCGATCGAGCGCAGGCGGGTCTCGAGGAAGGCCATCGCCTCCTCGTTGTCGACGTCGTAGCGGGCGACGAGCCGGTCGACGCCGTCGCCGATCACGCGGAAGCCGTCCTCGCCGATCGCCTCGACGTGGAAGCCGCGTCTCTGCGCCGGTCTGAAGACCTTGTGCTCCGCGAGCCCCTCGACGTCGGCGACCTCGGCGTGCGGCGTGACCGGGACGTGCTGGAGCAGCAGCTTCTTCAGCCCGTCGACGCCGGCGCCGGTCGCGCTGGAGGTGCGCACGATCGGCACCTCCTCCCCCAGCCGCGCGCGCCACTGCGCCTCGGCCGCGTCGGCCTCCTCGGGCGTGACGAGGTCGATCTTCGACAGCGCGAGGATCCGCGGCAGCCCGGCGAGGCGGGCGTCGTGCGCCGCCAGCTCCTGCTCGATCGTCGCGTGGTTGGCGACCGGGTCGGAGCCGTCGATCGGCGCGAGGTCGAGCACGTGCACGAGCAGGCGCGTGCGCTCGACGTGCGCGAGGAAGTCGTGGCCGAGGCCGGCGCCGTCGCTGGCACCCTCGATCAGTCCGGGGATGTCGGCGACGACGAGCTGGCGGTCGTCGCTCTCGATCGTCCCCAGCACCGGCTCCAGCGTCGTGAACGGGTAGTCGGCGACCTTCGGCCGCGCCGCGGTCATGCGGCCCAGCAGCGACGACTTGCCGGCGTTCGGGAGCCCGACGAGGCCGACGTCGGCGAGCAGCTTCAGCCGCAGCTCGATCCAGCCCTCCTCGCCGGCGAGGCCGCGCTCGGCGAAGCGCGGCGCCTGGCGGGTCGGCGTCGCGAAGTGCTTGTTGCCGCGCGCGCCGCCGCCGCCTCTCATGATGAGCGCCCGCTGGCCCGGGACGACGAGGTCGTGGCGCGTCCCGTCCTCCAGCTCGACGACCGTGCCCGGCGGGACTCTGATGATCACGTCGTCGCCGTCGGCGCCGTGGCGCAGTCTGCCCTGGCCGTGGCCGCCCTTGCGCGCTCTGAAGTGGGCGGTGCGGCGGAAGAACTGGAGGTCGCGGAGCGAGTCGTCGCAGAGCAGGACGACGTCGCCGCCGCGGCCGCCGTCGCCGCCGTCGGGGCCGCCCTTCGGGACCCGCGACTCGCGCCGGAACGACATGCAGCCGTCGCCGCCGCGACCGGCCTGGACGTGGATTCTGGCGCGATCGGAGAGCATCGCCCCCAATCGTGGCAGGTCGGGATCGGCGAGGGCGGCCGCCGCTCCGCCGTGCGCTCGTCCCCCGCAACGGGCAGGATTCGACGCGACCCACCCGACCAGCGAATCTGGAGCGAGCATGTCCGACCCCGTCTTCCTGATCACCGGCGCCTCGACCGGCATCGGCGCCGCGACCGCGCGCCAGGCCTCGGCGAACGGCTACCGGGTCGTGCTCGCCGCGCGCTCGCCGGGACCGCTCGACGCGCTCGCCGCCGAGCTGGGCGGTCCCGAACGCGCGCTCGCGGTCCCCTGCGACGTGACCGAGTGGGACCAGCAGGAGGCGCTCGCCGCCGCCGCGCTCGACGCCTTCGGCCGGATCGACGTCGTCTTCGCCAACGCCGGCTTCGGCGCCCCGCGCGGCTTCCTGGAGGGCGATCCGGCGCAGTGGAAGCAGATGGTGCTGACGAACGTGCTCGGCGCCGCCTACACCGTGCGCGCGACGATCCCGGCGCTGAAGGAGTCGAAGGGCCACCTGCTGCTGACCGGCTCGGTCGCCGGCCGCAAGGCGATGCCGGGCTCGCTCTACTCCTCGACGAAGTGGGCGGTGACGGCGATGTCGGAGGCGGCGCGCCAGGACCTCAACGGCAGCGGCGTGCGCGTCACGCTGCTCTCCCCCGGCGCCGTCGAGACCCCGTTCTGGGACGAGAGAGCGCCCGGCTCCGAGCCGCTCGGCTCCGCCGACGTCGCCGACGCGGTGATCTGGGCCGTCACCCGCCCGCCCCACGTCGACGTCAACGAGATCCTGATCCGCCCGACCGAGCAGGAGCGGTAGGCGGAGATCGCAGCCGCTTCTGCTCGGTCGGCGAGCAGGAGCGGTAGGCGGAGATCGCGGCCGCTTCTGCTCGGTCGGCGAGCAGGAGCGGTAGAGG
>JAEXXR010000586.1 GCA_023405705.1 Actinomycetes bacterium | reverse complement strand
GCCCCGGGGCTCGCGCCCGCGATCCCCTCCGACGTGATCGGCGCGCGCTACTACGCCGAGGACGTGCTCGCCGCGCCGCTGCCGGGCGACGGCGAGCAGGCCGTGCTGCCCGACGCGCCGGGCCTCGGCGTCGAGCTGCGCGACGACCTGCTGGCGCAGCTGCGCGAGGCGGGGAGCGCGGCATGATCGTCGACGTCCACACCCACACGCCGACGCACCGCGACGCCGTGCCGGAGTCCGAGCGCCTGGTCTACAGCGCCTGGCGCAACGACCGCGCCGTCGTGACGACGAACAGCTGGGCGGAGTTCGACGCCGCGCAGGCGGCGGCCGACGTCTCGATCGTCTTCAACATCGCCGTCGCCGATCCGCTCGCGATGACCGGGCTGCCGTACGAGGTCGAGACGTGCAACGACGCCACGGCCGCGTTCGTCGCCGCCGACCCGGCCCGCCGGATCGGCTTCATGGGCCTCGACCCGCGCTGGGAGGACCTGGTCGAGCAGGTCGACCGCTGCCAGGCGCTCGGCCTCGTCGGGATCAAGCTCGGTGCCAACTACCAGGGCTTCGACCCGCTCTCGGACGCCGCGCACCGGCTCTACGCGCTCGCCGCCGAGCGGGGGCTGCCGATCCTCTTCCACCAGGGGACCTCGCCGATCCGCGAGGCGCCGATCCGCTACGCGCACCCGCTGACGATGGACGAGATCGCGATCGCCCATCCCGAGCTGCGCGTCGTGATGGCGCACATGGGCCATCCGTGGCCGCGCGAGACGGTCGCGGTGATCCGCAAGCACCCGCACGTCTACGCCGACGTCTCCTCGCTGGTGCTGCGGCCGTGGATGTGCTGGGAGGCGCTGACGATGGCGCACGAGTGGGGCGCGATCCCGAAGCTGCTGCTCGGCTCCGACTTCCCGATCGCGACCGCCGGCGAGACGATCGCGGGCCTGCGTCGCGTCAACGACGTCGTCGAGGGCACGCGGCTGCCGCGCATCCCGGAGGAGGCGATCGAGCGGATCGTCGAGGCCGACGCGCTCGCCGCGCTCGGCCTGGAGCACCCGCTGAAGGAGTGACGAGCGTCGCCGGTCCGGACGGTCGAGTGAATTCACTGTGTGTGTACGCAAAGGGAGACGGAGATGGTGAACGTGCAGGCATCGGCGACGTCGTTGCGCAGGCTCGCGGCGGCGGCGCTCGTCGCCGGAGGGCTGTTGATCGCGGGCTGCGGCGGAGGGTCGGAGCTGCCGGAGGGCGTGACGCAGAGCGGTGACGCCCCGGCGACGACCAGCGGCGGCGGAGGGGGCGGCGGCGAGCTGGCCTTCACCCGCCTCGGCATCAACACGCCGGGCTTCGGCCCCTGGAACCAGAGCACCGGCAACGACGCGATCGTCAACTCGCTGATCTTCTCCAACCTCGTGAAGGTGAGAGTCGACGAGAGAACGCTCGCGCCCGACCTCGCCACCAGATGGGAGGTCTCCGCGGACCAGCGGACCTTCACCTTCCACCTGCGCGACGACGTGAGATGGTCCGACGGCACCCCCTTCACCGCCGCGGACGTCGTCTTCACGGCGACGCAGGCGGCGCAGTTCGGCCCTGCCGCCTACATCGGCTACCAGCCGACGCAGTGGCGCGACATCGAGGGCGGCGCCGAGATCGAGGGCACCACGAGAGCGCTGAAGGGCATCAGAGCGCTCGACGAGCACACGGTCGAGATCAGGCTCGCGAAGCCCAACGCCGAGTACGTCCGCAACCTCACCGACGCGGTCTACTCGATCGTGCCGCAGCACCTGCTGGCTGACGCGACCGCCGAGGACGTCAGAAGAACCGCGTTCGCGACCGACAGACCGGTCGGCACCGGCCCGTACACGCTCGCGAAGCTCGTGCCCAACCAGTACTACGAGCTGAGCGCCAACGCCGGCTACTTCGGCGGCGCGCCGAAGATCGGCACGCTCTTCTTCAAGATCGGCGTCAAGCCCGAGTCGGCCGTCGCGCAGCTGGAGTCCGGCGAGCTGCAGCTGGTGATCAACGCCGCGCCGGCCGACGCCGCGCGGCTCAGAGGGGTCGACGGGCTCAGAAGCGAGTTCGTCGTCTCGCCGGCCGCGCAGCTGCTGCAGTTCCGCACCGACCACCCGCTCGCCTCCGACGCGCGCGTGCGCCAGGCGTTCGCGTACGCGATCGACCGCCGCGCGATGCTGAGAAGCCTCTTCGGCGGCAACGGGGAGATCCGCTGGGTGCTGCCCGGCTTCGACCAGGAGGACCCGGCGCTCGACCGCTACGAGTACGACCCGGAGAAGGCGAGAGAGCTGCTCAGAGCGGCCGGCTTCGACGGCTCCAAGCCGTTCAAGATCGCCTACGCGACCGACGTCGACCCGCTCTGGAAGCAGATGACGCCGGTGATCCAGAAGAACCTCCAGGACGTCGGCGTCAACGCGGTGCTCGAGCCGCTCGACGCGGCCAAGTGGTCGGCGGCGAACGTCGCCAGAGAGCCGCTGAACCCGCTGACGCTCAACTCCGGCGGCGCGATGGGCCTCTCGCCGGACCGCAGCTCCGTCTACTTCAACTGCAGAGCGCCGCTCGCCTCGTTCTACGCCAACTGCGACCTCGACGCGCTGTACGTCCAGGCGCGCGGCGAGGGCGACCCGGCCAAGCGCGCGGAGCTGTACGCCAGAGCGGCGCAGATCCTCAACAGAGAGGTGCCGATGATGGCGCAGTGGCAGACGGCGAACCTGCACGCCTACACCGACGCGCTCGGCGGCACGTTCGCGATCTTCCCCAACGACCGCGACAGCGCCTTCGAGGTCGCCGGCTGGACGCTCGGCGACTGAGCGCGGGCGAGCGAGCGGACGAGGAGCGATGCGATGGCTGCGTACGTGATCCGACGATGCGGCGCCGGCGTGCTGGTGCTGCTGATCGTCTCGGTGGTCGTCTACCTCGGCCTCTCGCTCGCCCCGGGCGACGAGCTGACGGCGCGCCTCAGCCCCGAGGTCGTCGCGCAGCTCTCGCCCGAGCAGGTGGAGCAGCAGCGGGCCGCGATGGGGCTCGACGACCCGCTGCCGCTCCGCTACGTCGCGTGGCTCGGCGACACGCTGAGCGGCGACCTCGGCTACTCGGCGACCGACGGCGTGTCGGTCACCGAGGACCTGCGGCGGCACATCGGGCCGACCCTGCTGCTGCTCGGCACGGCCTTCGTGATCGGGACGGTCTTCGCGCTCGTGCTCGGCGTCGTCGCCGCGCTGCGCCAGCACACGGCGGTCGACTACGTGCTCGCCGCGCTGCCGGTCGTGCTGATCGGGATCCCCGGCTTCGTGCTGTCGCTGGCGCTGATCTACCTCTTCAGCGTCAAGCTCGGCTGGCTGCCGACGAGCGGCATGCACACGCTCGGCGAGGACTCGCTCGGGGACCTCGTCAAGCACCTCGTGCTGCCGGCCAGCGTGCTCGCGATCGGCTTCGCCGCGCCGCTGCTGCGCTACACCCGCGCGAGCATGCTCGACGTGCTCGGCTCCGAGTACGTGATGACCGCCCGCGCGAAGGGGCTGTCGGGCCGCACGGTGATCGTGCGGCACGCGCTGCGCAGCGCGCTGCTGCCGATCATCACGGTGATCGGGATCTCGCTGCCGGAGACGATCGCGGGCGCGGTGATCGTCGAGCAGGTCTTCGGCTGGCCCGGCATGGGCCAGCTCGCCGTGCGGGCGGCCGGGGCCCGCGACGTCGCGCTCATGCTCGGCATCGTGCTCGTCGTCGCGACCGCGGTCACGATCGCGAACCTCCTCACCGACCTCGCGTACGCGAAGGCCGATCCGCGGGTGCGTCTTGGCTAGCGCGCCGCAGCTGCTCGAAGCGCCGCCGGCCGGCGCCGCGCCGGCCTCGGCGCGGCGCGAGGCGCTGCGCGGCTTCCTCTCGCACCGGCTGGCGGTGCTCGGCGTCGCGATCGTCGCGCTCGTCGTGCTGCTGGCCGCGCTGGCGCCGCTCGTCGCGCCCGACGGGCCGACCGCGATCGACCTCGCCGCCGTCAACCAGCCGCCCGGGAACGGCCACCTGCTCGGGACCGACGACGTCGGCCGCGACGTCTGGGCGCGGCTCGTCTACGGCGCGCGGACGTCGCTGGCGGTCGGGCTCGGCGCGGTCGCGATCGCGCTGCTGATCGGGACCGTCGTCGGCGTCGCGGCCGGCTATCTGGGCCGCTGGGCCGACACGGCGCTGATGCGGCTGACCGACGCCGTCATGAGCGTTCCGCCGCTGCTGATGGTGATCGTCTTCGTCTCGATCGCCGGGCCGAGCCTCACGTCGATCATCGTCGTGATCGCGCTGACGACGTGGCCGACGACGGCGCGCCTCGTGCGCGGTCAGGTGCTCGCGCTGCGCGAGCGCGAGTTCGTGCTGGCGGCGCGCGTGATCGGCGTTCCGGCGCGCACGATCGTCACCAGCCACCTGCTGCCGAACCTGCTCGGACCGCTGTCGGTGGTCGGCACGTTCGGGGTCGCCAACGCGATCCTCGTCGAGGCCGGGCTGAGCTTCCTCGGGCTCGGCGTGCGGCCGCCGACGGCCAGCTGGGGGCAGATGGTGAACGCCGCGCAGTCACCCGAGGTGCTGCTCGACCGGCCGTGGATCTGGGTGCCTCCGAGCATCGCGATCGGGCTCGTCGTGCTCGCCGTCAACTTCATCGGCGACGGGCTGCGCGACGCCGTCGACCCGCGATCGGAGCGCTGAAGATGGCCATCGCCGAACACGAGGCCGGCGCGCACGGCGCCGAGCCGCCGCTGCTGGCGGTCCGCGACCTGCAGGTCGAGTTCGACACCCGCCGCGGCCGCGTGCGCGCGGTGCGCGGCCTCAGCTACGAGGTGCGCCCCGGCGAGGCGCTCGGCCTCGTCGGCGAGTCCGGCTCGGGCAAGAGCGTCAGCGCGCTCGCCGTGCTCGGGCTGCTGCCGAGACGGACCGCGCGGATCGCCGCCGGCAGCATCCGGCTGCGTGGCGAGGAGCTGGTCGGGCGCTCCGAGCGCGAGCTGCGGGCGCTGCGCGGCTCCACCGTCGCGCTCGTCTTCCAGGACTCGCTGTCGAGCCTCAACCCGGTGCTGACGATCGGGCGCCAGATCACCGAGCAGCTGGAGGCCCACGGCAAGGCGAGCGGGAAGGCCGCCGAGCGCCGCGCGGTCGAGCTGCTGGAGCGCGTCGGCATCCCCGGCGCGGCGCGGCGCGTGCGCCAGCACCCGCACGAGCTGTCGGGCGGCATGCGCCAGCGCGCGATGATCGCGATGGCGCTCTCGTGCGAGCCGGCGCTGCTCGTCGCCGACGAGCCGACGACGGCGCTCGACGTGACGATCCAGGCGCAGATCCTCGAGCTGCTGGCGGAGCTGCGCGACACGCTCGGCATGAGCGTGCTGCTGATCACGCACGACCTCGGCGTCGTCGCCGGCTTCACCGACCGCGTCGCCGTCATGTACGCCGGCCGGATCGTCGAGCAGGGGCCGACCGAGCCGCTGCTCGCGCGCCCGTCGCACCCCTACACGCTGGGCCTGCTCGCGTCGGTGCCGCGGCTGGACCGCCCCCGCCAGGCGACGCTGACGCCGATCCCCGGCGTCCCGCCGAACCTCGGCGCGGAGATCAGGGGCTGTCCCTTCCGCCCCCGCTGCGCCGCCGCGGTCGCCCGCTGCGCCGCGGAGGACCCGCCGCTGGAGCAGGTCGGCGAGGCGCCGCGCAGCGTCGCCTGCTGGTCGCCCCGTCACGAGGACCCGGCGCCGGACGCCGAGGCGGTGTTCGGATGAGCGCGCGATCTCACGGCGCCGGCGCGCCGCTGCTCGACGTCGCCGACCTGCGCGTCTGGTTCCCGGTCCGCGGCGGCCTGCTGCGCCGTCCGACCGGGTGGGTGCAGGCCGTCACCGACGTCTCGTTCACGCTCGCGCGCGGCGAGACGCTCGGGCTCGTCGGCGAGTCGGGCTCGGGCAAGTCGACCGTCGGCCGCGCGATCGTGCGCGTCAACGAGCCGCAGTCCGGCTCGATCAGGCTCGGCGGCGACGAGCTGCTGGGGCGCGGCGAGCGCGCGCTGCGGCCGTACCGGCGGCGCGTGCAGATGGTCTTCCAGGACCCCTACGCGAGCCTCGACCCGCGCCAGACGGTGCGGCAGGCGCTCGCCGAGCCGCTGCGCGTCCACGGGCTCGCGCGCGGGCGCGCGCTGGAGCAGCGGATCGACGAGCTGCTGCACGTCGTCGGCCTCGACCCGGCCTTCGCGTCGCGCTACCCGCACGAGTTCTCGGGCGGCCAGCGGCAGCGGATCGGGATCGCGCGGGCGCTCGCCGTCGAGCCGGAGCTGATCGTCTGCGACGAGCCGATCAGCGCGCTCGACGTCTCGATCCAGGCGCAGGTGATCAACCTGCTCGACGACCTGCGCGCACGGCTCGGGATCGCCTACCTCTTCATCGCCCACGACCTCGCGGTCGTGCGCCACCTCGCCGACCGCGTCGCGGTGATGTACCTCGGGCGGATCGTCGAGCTGGCGCCGGCCGAGCAGCTCTACGCCGACCCGCGCCATCCCTACACGGCGGCGCTGCTGTCGGCGGTGCCGGTGCCGGACGCGCGCGTCGAGCGGGCGCGGCGCCGGACGATCCTCGCCGGCGACGTGCCGAGCCCGACCGATCCGCCGCGCGGCTGCGCGCTGCACGCCCGCTGCACGC
>JAEXXR010000113.1 GCA_023405705.1 Actinomycetes bacterium | reverse complement strand
CGCTCGAGGACCGCGACGCGACGCTGCCGCGCTGGCGCGAGGTGAAGGGAGCGCTGGCCGGATGAACGCGCAATCGCTCGGCCTGAGGCCTCGGATTGCGTCGGAAGAACTCGCCTGGCGGCTCGTTCTTCCAGGTTGGAGGGCTCCCGTATGAGCGGCTTCGAGCGGCCGAGACGGCTGATCGTCGGCATCAGCGGCGCGAGCGGCCCGCAGCTCGGCGTGCGGATCGTCGAGGTGCTGCGCGAGCAGACCGACGTCGAGATCCACCTGATCCTCAGCAGAGGCGCGCGGGCGACGATCGAGTACGAGACCGATCGCGATCCCGACGAGCTGCTCGCGCTCGCGCACGTCGTCCACGACGAGCGCAACCTCGCGGCGTCGATCGCCAGCGGGACGTTCGTCACCGACGGGATGGTGATGGCGCCGTGCAGCATCAAGACGCTCAGCGCCGTCGCCAACAGCTTCAACGACAACCTGCTCGTGCGCGCCGCCGACGTCTGCCTGAAGGAGCGGCGGCCGCTCGTGCTGCTCGTGCGCGAGACCCCGCTCCACGCCGGCCACCTGCGCCTGATGGCGCAGGCGACCGAGCAGGGCGCGGTGGTGCTGCCGCCGGTGATGGCCTTCTACCACCGGCCGCAGACCGTGCAGGAGCTGATCGACCACGCGGTCGTGAAGACGCTCGACCAGTTCGGGATCCATCTCGACCTGGTGCGGCGCTGGGAGGGCCCGCAGAGCGAGTAGCTCCGCGCCGGGCCTCGTCCGCGTGGACAGGCCGGCGCCGCGATCTCTCGCCGCAGGGCGAGAGTCCGCTTGACACACCCGCAGTACGCTGCCTATCGTAATCTGTATACAGTCGTCAGGACCCAGATCATGGGAGACGGTGAGGAGAGAGAGATGACCGAGGCCGCGACGGCCCCACATGACCACGGCCCGGTGCAGACGCGCCCGACCGCCGTCGCGGTGCAGGGGGTCAGCAAGACCTTCGGCACCGGCGCCTCGGCCGTCACCGCCCTCGACGACGTCTCCTTCGACGTCCCGCAGGGCAGCTTCGTCTCCGTGCTCGGCCCCTCGGGCTGCGGCAAGTCGACGATGATGCGCCTGATCGCCGGCCTGCAGCCGGTCAGCTCCGGCACGATCGAGGTCGCCGGCGGCACCCCGGACGAGATGCGCCGCGCGCGCGAGTTCGGGATCGTCTTCCAGCAGCCGATCCTGTTCGACTGGCGCACGGTCGAGCAGAACGTCGCCCTGCCGCTGCAGATCATGGGCAGACCGAAGGGCGAGGCGCGCGAGCGCGTCGAGCAGCTGCTGGAGCTGGTCGGCCTCAGAGACTTCCGCAGGCACCGTCCGTGGCAGCTCTCCGGCGGCATGCAGCAGCGCGTCTCGATCGCCCGCGCGCTGACCTTCGCGCCGCCGTTCCTGCTGATGGACGAGCCGTTCGGCGCGCTCGACATGATGACGCGCGAGAGAATGCAGACGGAGCTGCTGTCGATCTGGGCCAGCAACCCCGGCACGACGGTCATCTTCATCACGCACTCGATCTCCGAGGCGGTGCTGCTGTCGGACCGCGTCGTCGTGATGAGCGCCCGGCCCGGCCGCGTGCTGAGAGTGATCGACGTCGACCTGCCGCGCCCGCGCACCGACGAGACGCGCGACTCGAAGGCGTTCGTCGACGTCGAGGCCGAGATCCGCCAGCTGATCTTCTCGCAGGAGGGGCGGTGAGCCTCGCGCGCGGCAGCAAGGGCCGCGAGCGGCTGATCACGGCGGCGGCGATCGTCGGCGTCTTCGCGCTCTGGTATCTGCTCGCGGCGATCGTCCAGTCGGGCGACGATCCGCTGGCCGCCTCCAAGCTGCCCTACCCGCACCAGGTCGTCGAGCAGATCGTCGACAACCGCTCGGTGCTCGCCGAGGCCGGCTGGACGACGCTGAAGCAGGCGCTGATCGGCTTCGCCGTCGGCGGCCTCGTCGGCGTCCTCTCCAGCGTCGTGATGGCGCAGGCCGCGTGGCTGGAGGCGGGCGTGATCCCGTTCATCCTCGCCGCGCAGATGATCCCGATGATCGCGCTCGTCCCGATCGCGCAGAACGTCTTCAAGAACGACGACGTGACGCGCATATTCATCGCCGCGTTCATCACCTTCTTCTCCGTCTCGGTCGCCGTGCTGCGCGGATTGAAGTCGGCGCCGCCGCCGGCCTACGAGCTGATGGCCTCCTACAACGCCGGCCGCGCGAAGACGCTGCGCTACCTGCGCATGCCGGCCGCGGTGCCGATGCTCTTCACCGGCCTGCGGATCGCCGCGCCGCTCAGCCTCGTCGGCTCGGTGCTGGTCGACCTCTCCGGCGCCCAGTCGGGCCTCGGCTACCTGATGCTCGCCGCGATCACCTTCGGCTCCGAGGGCGCCGCGGTCCTGTGGGGCGCGATGATCGTGCTGCTGGCGCTCGGCTTCGCGATGTCGCAGGCGGTCGTGCTGGTCGAGAAGGTCGTCGCCCCCTGGCAGCCCAACCTCCGTCACGGGAGCGCGTGAGATGAACGCCGCAACCGCCGCGCGCATGCGCAACGTGCTCGCGCCGCTGATCATCTTCGTCGTCTTCGTCTCGCTCTGGCAGGCGCAGGTCTTCAACGACCTGTTCGGCCTGGAGACCTTCGCGATCCCGCTGCCCGACCAGATCCTCGAGGCGGCCGGCGACAACACCGACTCGCTCGCGAGAGCGTTCGGTCAGACGTTCGTCGCCGTGCTGCTCGGCTACGCGCTCGGCAACAGCCTCGGCTTCGTGCTGGCGCTGCTGCTGCTGGCGCTGCCGCACGGCGCCGCACGCCGCACCGGCGCGGTCTTCACCGCCTTCCAGGCGCTGCCGATCATCGCGATCGCGCCGCTGGTCGCGCTGTGGGTGCCGGACAGCCTTTGGTTCAAGGCCTGCGTCGTGACGATCATGGTCTTCCCGTCGATGCTCGTCTACGCCTGGCGCGGGATGAGCGGCGTGCCGCCGGAGGCGCTGGAGCTGATGGCCTCCTACCGCGCCTCGACGCGGCAGGTGCTGATCGGCCTGCGGATCCCGGCCGCGGTGCCGCAGATCTTCACGGCGCTCAAGTACACGACGGTGCTGGCGCTGATCGGCGTCGTCGTCTGCGAGATCCTGAAGGCCCACGACGGACTCGGCTACGAGATCCACGACGCGCTGCAGAAGTTCAGCACGCCGCTGGCGTGGTCGGCGGTGGCGATCCTCGCACTGGTCGGGATCGCGACGTACTCGCTGCTCGTGCTGCTCGAGCGCGTGCTCTTCCCCTGGGCGGCTCGGCGTGGTTGAGGGACGCGCCGGCACGACGCCCGCCGTAGGTACATCCACAAGGAGGGTGCTGTGAAATCGATCCACTGGCTGCTCGGCGGCGCTGCTGCGCTGGCGATCGCCGTCGGCGGCTGCGGCAGCAGCGACGACGACGGCGACAGCGGTGGCGGCGGCAGCGCGACTGCCGCCACGGCGGCGTCGACGACGGCCGCGGCGGCCGGTTACGCCAGATGCGAGGGCGTGAAGGGCACCTATCAGCTGAGCTTCTTCCCGAACGCCCAGTACGTCGGCGCGCTCGTCGCCTTCGACAGAGACTACTTCGCCGAGGAGGGCCTCGATCTCGAGATGAAGCCCGGCGGCCCGACCGTCAACCCGGCGCTGCAGCTCGCGCAGGGCAACGTCGACTTCGCCTCGATGCCGCTCAGCGACGCGTACAACGCGGCCGCCAACGGCGGCAGAATCGTCCAGATCGGCCAGGCGACGCAGCAGAACCCGCTGCGCTACATCTCCTTCAAGGACGAGGTCAGACTGGGCTCCCCGGCCGACCTGAAGGGCAAGTCGGTCGGCGCGCAGCAGGCCGGCAACCTCTCGCCGGAGCTGAAGGGCATGCTCGACGAGGCCGGCCTCTCCGACGGCGACATAACGATCAGACAGATCTCGTTCAACGTCGACGACTTCGTCGCCAGACGCGTCGAGGTCTTCCCGGCGCGCGTCTACGCCCACTTCTCGATGCTCGAGGCGAAGGGCTTCAGATACCCGGACGACTTCGACACGCTCGACCCGAACGAGTACGGCGCGGGCGTGGCGGACGAGGGCGAGTACGTCAACGCCGACTTCCACGCCGAGCATCCCGAGGCCGCCGCCTGCTTCCTGAGAGCGGTCAAGAGAGGCTGGGAGACCGCGCTGGCCGACCCGGCCGCCGGCGTCGCCGCGGTCACGAGATACTCCCCGAGAGGTGCGTTCACGGCGCGTGACATCGAGGTCGGGGTCGAGGAGATGCTGAAGCTCGGCTCGACGACGGCCGACGGCGAGAGAGCGGTGCCGCTCCACCTCGACGTCGACTACATCACCGAGTCGGTGAGACTGCTCCACGACGCCGGCGTCGTCGAAGGCGACGTCGACCTCGAGACGTTCATCGACGTCGGCCCGCAGGAAACGGTCGAGGGCTAGCTGAACCGCCAGCCCCCCGACGTAGCGCGCCGGCGGCCGTCACGCCGGCGCCAGGCGCGGCCCCGGCGG
>JAEXXR010000472.1 GCA_023405705.1 Actinomycetes bacterium | reverse complement strand
CGCCGAGACCGAGGCCCGCGCGCACGGCGGCGCCGGCGGCCTCCGTCTCGATCCCGACGTAGCGCGCCTCCCGCCCGGCGAAGTGCGCGACGTACTGGCCGAGCGAGTGGCGGTAGAAGTCGGTGTGCGCGACGCACTCGTCGTGGATCCGCTGCCAGTCGCCGGCGTCCGCCGCGCTCTCGTGCAGGTAGGTCACGCGGGTTCCGCCGCTCGCGGCGTGGGGTGCCAGCTCCCAGCGCAGGCGGTTGGACCAGCCGTCGGCGCCCGCGGCGCGGGTCTCGAAGCGACGCCCCGGCTCCCATGCCGTGACGGTGCCGCCGGCCTGCGTCAGCCCGCGCTCGGCGCCGCCGAGGCGCGGCTCGTAGTCGATCTCCCAGATCCAGGCGGCGCAGCGCGCCGTGATCGCGTCGAACACCTGCTGCGGCGTCCCCGCCATCGTCGTCTCCCACGTCACCGCGAACGGTCTCATCGGGCTGCTCCTGTCGTGTCGGCCGGGGCGCCCGCGGCGCCCCTCTGCATGGACGACAGACGGGGTGGTGCGAAATCGACAGCGACCGGGAAATCTCTTCCTTCACCGGCGCCGAAGCAGGCGAAACCCGCGGAGGCGGCGAAACAGATCTTCGTCCGTTTTCCAGGGGAAAGGAATCAGGAGGGACGCCATGGGGACTTCCGCAGGGTCGCGCGAGCGCGACGAGGGGACGCTGTTCGACGACGTCGCGTACTGGCTGACGATCGTCTCGGTCTACTTCCTCGTCGGAGTGCTGTTCTTCTACTCCGGCAAGGAGAAGCTGTTCGACGGCGACGCGAAGGCGCCGGCCGGCATCGAGAGACAGTTCGAGGGGACGTTCGTCGCGACCTTCCCGGGCGTCGACGCGCTGTGGGCGATCCTGTCGGTGCTCGAGTTCGCCGTCTTCGTGATCCTGCTCGTCAGCATCATCCGCGGCGAGTTCCTGCCGCACCGCAGCAAGAAGATCCTGCTGAGCGGGCTGGCGCTCGGCCTGCTGACCTTCGCCTGCCTCTCCTTCGGCCAGACCTCGACCGGCAACAACGAGGGCACCGCCTCGCTCTACACCTACTTCGGCGTCACCGCCGTCGTGATGCTCCTGGTGATGCTGCTCCCGCCCAACCGCCCGCGGGCGTGGCTGAGCGGGTTCGGCGCGCGCACCTGAGGCGGGCGCTCGGGCGGCGGCGCACGCGGGATCGCGAGCGTCGCCGTCATGAGCGCGCTTGCGCCAAGCCGCAGGAGCTGCGAACGTCCCCGCCTCCACGTTCGCGTAGGGCGCGAACGCTAGTCAGGGGGCTTGGATGTCGAAGAAGGGGTTGCACCGTTCGCGGCAGGCGCTCGCCGCCGTCGCCGCGTGCGTGGTCGCGAGCGGCGGCGCCGCAGGCGTCGCGAGCGCCGCGCCGGAGGGGCCGCCGCCGGTTCCGACCGCAGTCGTGTCCGCCTATGCGGACCAGTACGGCGTCGGGACCGGCGAGGCGAAGGCCGCGCTGGCCGAGCAGCGCAAGGCGGACGGGCTGACCGAGCAGCTGCGCGATCGGCTCGGCGCGTCGTTCAGCCAGCTGTGGTTCCGGGAGGGACGCCACGTCGTCTACGTGACCGACGACCAGGCTGCCGCCGCCGCACGCGAGCTGATCGGCGCGCGTGAGCTGTCGGACGCCACCGAGATCCGCGTCGTGCCGTGGACCGCCGGCGATCTCGACCGCGCGCTCAGAACGGTCGCGCGCGGCCTCGCCGACGAGCGCGGCAGCGGCGACGCGCAGGTGGCGCTCGTGGAGGGCGGGATCGAGGTGCGGGTCGGTGCCGACGTGGACGCCGGCGCACGAGCCGACGCGAGCGACGCCGCCGCGCGGGCGACCGCCGCCACCGAGGTGCCGGTCTCCGTCCGCGGCTCGTCCGGGGCCCTGCGGGCGGCGCAGCCCGACTACGCCCTGCCGGGCTATCGCACGTCGGCGTCGGAGCCGCTGATCGGCGGCATGCTCTATTTCAACGCTGCTCGCAGCTGCTCGACCGGCTTCTACGCGACCGCCGGCGGCGGCGTCTACTTCCTCACGGCGGGCCACTGCATGGCTGCCGCCGGAACGCCCGAGCAGTCGTGCACCGTCGGCGTCAGCTGCCCGGTCGTGATGCACGACGTCGGCGGCTTCGTCAACAGCGGCGGCGACGTCGGCGTGCTCGCCTCCGCCTACGTGTGGGGGCCGTGGCCCGCCTTCCTGGACTGGACCAACCCGTCGCAGACGGCCGGCGTCCACGGAGTGGCGGGCAGCGTGGGCGGCTACTTCTACTGCAAGACCGGCGCGGGCAGTCCCGGAGTCGGCTACCCGGCCTCCACCTGCGGCACGAACAGAGGCGTCTCCGCGGTCGTCTACAGAGGCTACCCTGGCATCACGCTCTACCTCCAGACGCTCGAAGGCAGCGGCCTCTGCTCTGCCGGCGGCGACTCCGGCGGCCCGTACTGGCACCCCGCCACGGCGAACGCGATCGGGATCCACAGCGGCTCGATATCCGGTTGCGGGACCGGCATAGCGACGTACTACACCGACGTCGGGCCGGCTGCCGCGACGCTCGGCGTCAGCGTCGCGACGCTCTGAGGGCGCAGGCGCGGG
>JAEXXR010000385.1 GCA_023405705.1 Actinomycetes bacterium | reverse complement strand
GCTCGCGGCGGCGCGGCTGCGGCGCTTCACGCGCGAAGACGCGAACGCGCTCTCGCGCCATGTCGCGCTGCCGATCATCGTCGCCGCGACCGGGCTGAAGGGGATGCGCCTGCTCAGACGCGGCCTGCCGCCGCGAACGCGCGCCGCCTTCGCGCTCGGCACCGCCGCCTCGTTCGCCTCGACGCTCGGCTCGACCTGGCTGATCCGCCAGGTCGAGCGCGACCGCTCGCTGGCGCCGTACGCCGCCTACCGGATCGCCCTCGCGGGCGTGGTGGCGCGGCGGCTGCGGCGCGGCTGCGTGCGCGGCTGAGGCACCTATCTCTCGTACGCCTCGATCTCGTCGAACCAGGAGATCTGGTCCTCAGTCCCGGCGACGATCACGACGCGGACCTTGTCGGTCGTGACCGGCGTGAAGGAGAAGCTGCGCTCCTGCGAGCCGTCCCAGGTCGTGCTGGAGACCCAGTTCAGGATCGGGTTCGGCGCCGCCCTCGTGCTCGGCACGGCGACCCATCTGCTCGCCGACAGGTCCCACGTCTCAACGCGCACTTCTCTCAGCGTGCGGTAGCCGACCGGCGGGCCGTCGTTGCCCTTCGGGATCCGCAGGACCAGTCTGCCGATCGTCTGTGGCTCGGCCCAGGCGACCTGCGCCCAGTCCGGGAACGACGCGACCGTGCCGTCCAACCAGAAGTTGCGGATGCCGTCGTTGATCGCCATGAAGTTGTACGGCAGGGTCTCCGAGGAGACCGACGCGCGGCCGCCGTGGACCCGCAGCGCGAGGTTGGCGTTCGCGCACCGGGGACCGTGCGCCTCGATCTCGTCCAGGAACGAGTGGCCGTCGGTCGTACCGGCCTCGACCACCACGCGGACTGCGGAGACCCACGTCGGGGAGGCGAAGTGGAAGCGCCGGGTCTGGCCGGGATCGGCCACCGTCGCGCTCTCCCAGTCGAGCACCGGGTTCGGCGCGCCTCTCGAGTCGACCACGTCGAGCCATCTGCCGCTGGCTGCGGCCTGGTACTGGATCCGCACGCTGGTCAGCGTCCGCAGGCCGGCCGCGGAGCCCGGGAGGCCGATCGGGATCCGCACGACCAGTCTCGTGATCAACTGGGGAGCCGCCCACTCGACCTGCGCAACGTCGGGCCATGCGAACGGCGTACCGTCGACCCAGAAGCCCCAGCCGGTGCCGCCGTCGACCTCGCCGTTGTTGATCGCGTGCCACGGAGTCGCCCCGCTGTGCTGGGAGGAGACGGTGACGTATCCGCCGCCCTCCGGCAGGGCCCGGTTGCCGCCACCGACACAGCCCGCGCCGTAGGCCTCGATCTCGTCGAGCCAGCTGTTGCCGTCGGCCGCGCCCTCCTCGATCAGGACGCGCACACGCGTCGTCGTGACCGACGGGAAGGTGAAGGTGCGCGTCTGGCCCGGATCCTCGACCGTCTCCCCGTACCAGTCCAGCACCGGGTTGTCGCCGCCGTTCGCGTCGACGACGTCGACGTATCTCGCCGCCGCGTCGTCCCACCACTGGATCCGCGCGCTGCCGAGCTCACGGTCCCCGGCAGGGAGGCCTGGCGTGCCGATCGGGATCTTGATCACGAGTCTGTCGATCCGCTGCGGCGCATCCCAGCGGATCTCCGCCCAATCGGGGAAGACGCCGTTGGTCGCGTCGTTCCAGAAGCCCTGCCAGCCTCTGGCGGCACCGCCGTCGCGCTCGCCGTTGTTGATCGCCGACGACGGATAGCTCCCCAGCTCCGAGGAGACGTGGACCTGGCCGCCGTTCTCCGGCAGCGCGAGATTGACGTCGCTGGCCAGCGCGCTCCCCGGTGCCGCCGCGAGCGCGGCGGCCGCCGCCGCGCCGAGCGCGAACCGGCGTGCCCATGAACGTCGTTGCATCGTTTCCCCTTCCGACGATTCGGCGCGGGCCTGTGCCCCACGCCAGGTCGGCCCCGTCGATCGACCGCGGGGACGAGAACTTGACGCGTCTGCGCTCTTCGTTCGCTTGCGGCTGCTCAGCGCGCGGCGCCGGCGACGTGCGCACCGTGCTTGGCCTCGAAGGCGGCCTTGTCGGCGACGACCTGGCGGGCGACCCAGGCGCGCAGCGCCGGCTCGTCGCTGTTGACGGTCGCCGACAGCAGGTGGCGGATGCGCGACTGCGGGACGTGGACCGGCGGCGTGCCGGCCTGGCGCAGGCGCTCCAGCAGGTCGGTGTCCTGGTACCAGACGACGAGCTCGGGATCGAGGAACTCGCCGTCGGCGACGGCGAACCGCTCCAGCGTCTCGCGCGAGAGCGCGAAGCACCAGGCGGCGAAGTCGTGGCGCATCGGGCCGTCGACCGTCTCGGGGAAGACGACCGCCGCGCCGGCGTCGAGCGCCTCGCGCAGCGGCTCCCACCAGCCCGGCAGCAGCTCGACGTCGTCGTTGAGCACGAGCAGGTAACGGCCGCGGGCGGCGCGCAGGCCGGCGTTGACGGGGGCGGTGAAGCCCTGCGGCGGCGCGCCGTTGTCGATCACGACGATCTCGTGGTCGACGGCGGTGCTCGCCTGCGCCGCCCGGACGCAGCGGCGGGTCCGCTCGCCGGCGGCGTCGAGCGTCGGGATCACGATCGACAGCTCGATCTCGCCGCTCGACGGGGCGCGGCGCATCGCGCCGTCGCTCGCACCCGCGTCCGCGACCACGCTCTCCGGCACCGCGCGGATCTCGCC
>JAEXXR010000330.1 GCA_023405705.1 Actinomycetes bacterium | reverse complement strand
CGCCGAGCCGGCGGCGCTCGCGGAGGGCCGCGTCCTGCTCACCCGCCGCGGACGGCTGCTCGCGGACGCGCTGGTGCGGGACCTGGTGGATTAGCCCAGCAACGTCCGAGGCCACGTGAGCGTGGCCGGATCGTGGATGCTGGGCGTGAGCCGATCTCGTGATCAGACCGGGTCGTCTTTGAACGAGATCGGCTCGCGTCCAGCGCCGCGAGCCGGTTCGCTCACGCGGTCTCGGGGCGCACTTCGTAGATGCACGCGTGCTGCCCGCTGAGGATGTGGGAGACGCGGGTGACGGTCGCGCCGGGGAGGACCTCGCGCAGGAACGAGATCTCGGTCGAGCAGGCGTGGCCGTAGCGTCTGGCGACCGCGAGGATCGCGCAGTTGTGCTCGCGCAGCAGGAAGCCCTCGCCGTCGTCGGTGCGGGTCAGGTCGGCGAGGTAGCCGTCCTCGTCGAGGACGCGCGCGACCTCGGCGACGCGCTGCTCGAACGCCAGTCCCTCCAGCCGTGCCTGCACGCGCGCCACGCGCGCGTCGCGGCGGCGCTCGAAGGCGCGTCTGACGACGCCGGGGTCCTCGTCGGCGAGGTGGTCGAGCAGCTCCAGCGTCAGCTCGCCGTATGCCTTCGGGAAGAGCGCCTCCGCGGCGGGGCCGAGCGCGTAGCTGCGGCGGGGCCGGCCGGGGCCGGCGCGCTCGTCGCGGTGGACGACGAGATCGGCGGCGGCGAGGCCCTGGAGGTGCTGCCGCACGGCGCTGACGGTGATGCCCAGCTCCTGCGCCAGCTCCTCCGCCCGCGCCTCGCCTCTCTTGCGGAGGGTGACCAGCAGCGACCTGCGGGTAGGTGGAAGTTCTGCGAGGACTGGACCGAGCGCCGGTTCCATGTATGTTTGAACAGTAGCGACTGTCTATATCTGCCGCGGACCCACGAAGGAGCCCAGATGGCCTACGAGCTTCCCCCGCTTCCCTACGCCTACGACGCGCTCGAGCCGCACATCGACGAGGCGACGCAGAGATTTCATCACGACAAGCATCACGCGACGTACGTCTCCAGAGCCAACGAGGTGCTCGAGGGCACCGAGTGGGCCGACAAGCCGGTCGAGGAGCTGCTGAAGAACCTCGACAAGCTCCCCGCGGACAAGCTCAACCCGCTGAGAAACAACGCGGGCGGCCACTACAACCACACGCTGTGGTGGGAGAGCCTCTCCCCGAACGGCGGCGGCGCCCCGACCGGCGACCTCGCCGCGGCGATCGACGAGGCGTTCGGCTCCTTCGAGGAGTTCCAGGCGAAGCTCGAGGCCGCCGGCGCCGGCCGCTTCGGCTCGGGCTGGGCGTGGCTCGTCAAGGGCGACAGCGGCCTCGAGGTCATCTCGACCCCGAACCAGGACACCCCGCTGGCCGAGGGCAAGACGCCGCTGTTCGGCGTCGACGTCTGGGAGCACGCGTACTACCTCAAGTACCAGAACCTGCGCCCGGCCTACCTCAAGGCCGTCTGGAACGTGGTGAACTGGGACAAGGTCGCCGAGCGCTTCGCTGCGGCCTCATGACCTACGTCATCGCAGAGCCGTGCATCGGTGAGAAGGACGCCTCCTGCACCGAGGTCTGCCCGGTCGACTGCATCCACCCGACCCAGGACGAGCCGGGCTTCGCCGAGGCGAAGATGCTCTACATCGACCCCGAGGAGTGCATCGACTGCGACGCCTGCGTGGAGGCGTGCCCGGTCGACGCGATCTTCCCGGAGGACCTGCTCCCCGAGCAGTGGCACGACTACACGAGAAAGAACGCGGAGTACTACGCGAACTGACGCGCTCTCGCGGGAGCGCCGGCCGGTGCCGGCCGCGCTCCCGCACCGCGCGCTCCCGGCGGCAGCCGGTGAGCCCGCGCCCCGCGATGCCGCTAGAGCGGCATCGCCTCCTCCTCGGCCATCATCTCCCGCAGCCGCCTCAGCGCGCTCTTCATGCGCGACTTGACCGTCCCGAGCGGGACGCCGGTGCGGCTGACGATCTGGCTCTGGCTGAAGCCGAAGTGGAAGTGCAGCCGCACGACCTCCGCCTCGCCGGGGGAGAGGCGGGCGAGCAGCCCGTCGACGACCATCCGGTCGACGACGTCGGCCGTCGGCTCGCGGTCGAGGGCGCGGTCGACGCCGGCCGTGTCGGCCGGGTCGAGCGGCTCGGGGACCCGCCGCCGCAGGTGGTCGATCGCGCGGGAGCGGGCGATCGTCGCCAGCCAGGTCCGCAGCGAGGCGCGCGCCGGATCGAACGAGGTCGAGCGCAGCCACGCCTCCAGCAGGACCTGCTGGAAGACGTCCTCGGCGGCGCTGCGGTCGCCGAGCGTCGCCGACAGCTGGGCGAGCGTCAGCGGCCCGTACTCGGCGTACAGGGCGCGCACTGCTTCGGGGTCCCGCCGGCGCAGTCCGTCGGCGATGCGAAGCTCGATATCGGACGGGCTGCTTCGGCGCATCGGGCGTCATCACTGTCGCACTTTCGCCGGCTGGCCACGGTATGGCGAAGGTAGGAGTTGGCGCGTTGCCCCGCCCACCGGGCGATCCCCTGCGCGCAATCCTCCTTCAATCTGCGTGCAAGCTGATCAGCGCGTCACATTTGACACGCAACTTCGGCGATCTCTAGTTTGTTTGCTGAGGAGAATTCCCCCCACGAAAGGAACACCCGCCATGACCACGAGGTTCGGTTGGCACGGCCGCCTCGCAGTGGCGCTGGGCCTGACTGCGTCGCTCGCCGTCGCCGCTCCGGCGGTCGCTGCGACGACCGTCAGAGTGTCCGGTGGCACGACGACGCTCAAGCTCGACGGCAAGACCGTCAGAGCGCTCAAGAGAGCCGGCATCACCGTCAGCTACAAGAAGCCGGCGAAGGCGAAGGGCGGCGTCGCCTCGTTCCCCGTCTCCGGTGGCACGATCGACCCGGCGACCGCGAAGGGCACGCTGACCCACAAGGGCGGCCTGACGCTCAAGGCCGGCAAGAAGAAGGTCGCGCTGAGCGCGCTCACGCTCGACACGACGAAGGGCACGCTCTCGGCCAAGGCCGGCAAGTCGACGGTCGCCTTCGCCTCCGTCAAGGGCGGCAAGGTCACGCGTGAGGGCTTCGCGACCGAGGTCTCCGGCCTGAAGGTCGCGATCAGCAAGAAGGGCGCCTCCGCGCTGAACAAGGCGCTCGGCGGCAGAGCGATCAAGTCCGGCACGAAGCTCGGCACCGCCGGCTCGGCGCCGACCTCGAACGAGATCGCGCTGGAGAGAGGCACGACGAACGTCGTCCTCGTCCCGCAGGTCGCGGGCGCGCTCGGCCAGCTGAGAGCGAACATCACGGCGACCGCGCCGGCGACGTTCGACGCGGCGACCGGCACGCTGAGCTACCCGATCACGGGCGGAACGCTCGACACGAGAACGTTCTTCGGCTCGATCGAGCACGGCGGCGCGGTCACGATCCAGGGCGTCCCGCTGGCGACCCCGACGATCACGATCTCGGCGACCCCGTCGCTGACGATCTCCGGGATCCCGGCCGCGACGCTGACGATCACGTCGATGCCGGAGGTCGACCCGGCGACGCGCGGGATCTCCGTCAGAGGCGTCGGCGTCGTCCTGACCGACACCGCGGCGGGCCTGCTCGACGCGCAGCTCGGCGGCAGAGGCCTGCTCAGAGGCGGCATGACGATCGCCACGGCCGACCTGACGGGCACGGCGCGCTAGATCACGCGACGCACGAGGCGGCCGCTGCTAGGCGGTCGCCTCGACCTGCCCGCGCATCAGCGCGCGCAGACGGGCCGCGAGCCCGTCCGCGGCGCTCGGCGCGGGCGCTGATTCGAACGGCGCGGCACCTGCGGGTGTCGCGCCGTTCTGCGTTCCGGGGGCCGGTGGCTGCGGGACGGCCGGTGGCTGCGGGGCGATCAGCCGCGCCGGCAGGGCGAGCGCGAGCGCCGAGCTGATC
>JAEXXR010000311.1 GCA_023405705.1 Actinomycetes bacterium | reverse complement strand
GACTCGCGGCGGTCCGCTCCGATCAGCCCGTGACGACCGCGACGACGCGCGTCGAGGTGATCCGGCGGCTGGCCGACGGCGCCTTCGACCCGAGCGTCGTCTACGAGCGCGAGGCGGCCGGCGTCGTGACCGTCATCAGCCTCTTCGAGGGCGAGAGAGAGGGCGACAGACCGAGCAGAGCCGAGGGGCTCGGCTCCGGCTTCGTGATAGCCGGCGACGGCCGCATCGCGACCAACGCCCACGTCGTCACCAACGGCGCCGGCGACGGCGTCAGAGCGGCCGAGACCGTCTACGTCCAGTTCGCCGACGGCAACCAGGTGCCGGCCGAGATCGTCGGGACCGACCTCAACGCCGACATCGCGCTGATCAAGGTCGACCCGGCCGGCCTGACGCTGCGGCCGCTGCCGCTCGGCAGCAGCAGGGGCCTGACGGTCGGCGCGCCGGTGGCGGCGATCGGCAGCCCCTTCGGCGAGCCGCAGTCGCTCTCGGTCGGCGTGATCTCCGGCGTCAACCGCACGATCGACTCGCTCAACTCGGGCGGGAGCGTCGGCGGCAGCTTCGCGATCGGCGGCGCGATCCAGACCGACGCCGCGATCAACCACGGCAACTCCGGCGGCCCGCTCGTCGACGCGAGAGGCCGCGTGATCGGCGTCAACGCGCAGATCCAGACGACCGGCGGCGGCGGCGAGGGCGTCGGCTTCGCGATCCCCGTCGACACCGTCAGACGGTCGCTCGACCAGCTCGCCGAGAAGGGTGTCGTCGACTACGCCTGGATCGGCGTCTCGACCGTCCAGGTCTTCCCGCAGCTGGCCGACCGCTTCGACCTGCCGGCCGACAGCGGCGCGCTCGTGCAGGTCGTCACGCCCGACAGCCCGGCGGCCGCCGCCGGCCTCGTCGCCGGCGCGGAGAGAGACGTGCCCTTCCAGGCGTCGCGCTACACGATCGGCGGCGACCTGATCACGAGAGCCGCCGGCAGAGCGCTGACGCAGCAGCACGATCTCGCGACCGCGATCGCCGACCTCGCGCCGGGCTCCGTCGTCGAGCTGGAGGTTTGGCGCGGCGGCGAACAGCGCACGGTTCAGGTGACGCTCGGCACGCGTCCGGGCTGAATCGTTCCTCGGCGGGGGACACAGCCGATAAGGTCCGCCCGCCCGCCCGCCCGCCCACCGACCCGAGCCACCCGGTCCATGCTCCAACCCGTCGCCGTCGGACACAAGACCCTCGCTGACTACGCCAGCATCGTCGGGCGCGCGCTCGTGGAGGAGATCCGCGAGCTGGCCGACCCGCTGCGCGGCAGACGCGTGCTGCACCTCTCAGCCACCGCCTTCGGAGGCGGCGTCTCGGAGATCCTCTACACGATGGTGCCGCTGATGAAGGACGTCGGCCTCGACGTCGAGTGGCAGGTCATCTACGGCCGCGAGGAGTTCTTCAACGCGACGAAGGTGATGCACAACGCGCTGCAGGGCAACCCGCAGGACCTGACCGAGGACCAGTGGGAGTCGTGGCGCCGCTACAACGAGATGAACGCGCGCGAGCTGTCGCGCGGCTGGGACGTCGCGATCGTCCACGACCCGCAGCCGGCCGCCCTGCACACGCTCACGCCCGAGAAGGCCCGCCACTGGGTCTGGCGCTGCCACATCGACCTCTCGACGCCCAACCCGGCGACGATCGAGCGGCTGCTGCCCTACATCCAGACCTATCCCGCGTCGGTCTTCCACATGCAGCAGTACGTGCCGCAGGGGATGGAGGGGCGAATCCACATCGTGCCGCCGGCGATCGACCCGCTGGCGCCGAAGAACATGGCCTTCTCACCCGAGGACGCCACCTACATCTGCGAGCAGTTCGGCATCGACGTCGACCGGCCGCTGATCTGCCAGGTCTCGCGCTTCGACCCGTGGAAGGACCCGCTCGGCGTGATCGACGCCTACCGGATCGTCAAGGAGGCGGTCCCAGAGGTGCAGCTGGCGCTCGTCGGCTCGATGGCGACCGACGACCCCGAGGGGTGGGACTTCTTCAACGCGACCGTCGCCCACGCCAACGGCGACCCCGACATCCACATCCTCAACAACTTCAACAACGTCGGCGCGATCGAGGTCAACGCCTTCCAGTCGCACGCCGACGTGCTGATCCAGAAGTCGACGCGCGAGGGCTTCGGCCTGACCGTCTCGGAGGCGATCTGGAAGGCGCGCCCGTTCATCGGCGGCGACGTCGGCGGGATCCCGCTCCAGGTCGAGGACGGCGTCACGGGCTATCTCGTCGACAGCGTCGAGCAGTGCGCCGCGCGCGCGACCGCGATCCTGCAGGACCCCGGGCTCGGCCGCAGGCTGGGGCTGGCCGGCAAGGAGCACATCCGCAGGCACTTCCTGATGCCGCGGCTGCTGCGCGACTGGCTGAAGATCATCACCGAGCTGGAGGGCCGGTCCACTGTCCGCTGAAGGAGCACCGCTCGTCCTCGTCTCCAACCGCGGCCCGGTCACGTTCGGGCCCGACGGGGAGGTGCGCCGCGGAGGCGGCGGCCTCGTGACGGCGCTGACCGGTCTCGCGTCCCACCGCGACGCGATCTGGATCGCCTCCGCGATGACCGAGCAGGACGTCGCCGTCTCCGAGCAGCACGGCGGCGGCCCGTTCACCGCCGAGCTGCCCGACGGCGGCAGCTACAAGGTCCGCCTCGTCGCCTCCGACCAGGGCGCCTACGACCGCTTCTACAACGTCTTCGCGAACCCGATGCTGTGGTTCATCCAGCACTACCTGTGGGATCTGTCGAACGCGCCGGACATCCGCCGCGAGGAGGTCGAGGCGTTCGAGTTCGGCTACAACGTCGTCAACGAGGACCTCGCACGGGCGGTGCTGGAGGAGATCGACGGGCAGAGAGAGCCGGTCGTGATGGTCCACGACTACCACCTCTACACGCTGCCCGGGCTGGTGCGCAGGGAGCGCCCGGACGCCTTCCTGCACCACTTCGTCCACATCCCCTGGACCCAGCCCGACGCCTGGCGCGTGCTGCCGAGCAAGATCCGCACCGAGATCTACGAGGGGATCCTCGCCAACGACATCGTCGGCTTCCACACGAGGTCCTACCGGCGCAACTTCCTCCAGTGCTGCCGCGACCTGATGGACCTCGAGGTCGACTTCGAGCGCGGGATCGTCTTCCACGACGAACACGAGGTGTGGGTCCGCGCCTACCCGCTGCCGATCGACGCCGAGCAGACGCGCGCCGTCGCCAAGCGCCCGCGGACCGCCGAGTTCGAGGGCGAGCTGCTGCGCCGCCGGCGCGAGCACCTGATCCTGCGCGTCGACCGCGCCGACCTGTCGAAGAACGTCCTGCGCGGCTTCACCGCCTTCGACGTCTTCCTCGAGCAGCACCCGGAGTTCCGCGAGCGCGTCACCTTCGTCGCCCAGCTGATGCCGTCGCGGACCGACGTGCCCGAGTACGCCGAGTACCTGGAGCGGATCGAGGCGGTCGTCGCGGTCGTCAACCACCGCCACGGCACGCCCGACTGGATGCCGATCCATCTGAAGCTGCGCGACGACCTCGAGGAGGCGGTCGCGGCCTACAAGAACTACGACGTGCTGCTCGTCAACGCGATGTTCGACGGCATGAACCTGGTCGCGAAGGAGGGCCCGCTGGTGAACGAGCGGGCCGGCGTCTCGATCCTCTCGGAGAACACCGGCGCCCACGAGGAGCTGGGCGAGTTCGCGCTGTCGGTCAACCCGTTCGACATCCAGGAGCTGGCCGACTCGATCCACGCGGCGCTGACGATGAGCCGCGAGGAGCGCGAGCGCCGCCTCGACGGCCTGAAGGGGATCGTCACCCAGCGCGATCCCGGCGACTGGATCGACGAGCAGCTCGCCGACATCCGCAAGAAGGAGCGCGGGGACGGCGTCTGACGCCCGCCCCGCGGCCTACTCGAACCCGAACTCGCTCGCGGGTGGTGGCGGCGCTGTCGGCGCGGGGTCCTGGCGCGGCGGTGCTGCCACGGGCGGCGCGGGCGGGCTGCTCGGAGCGGGGCGCGCCGAGGCGGGCC
>JAEXXR010000293.1 GCA_023405705.1 Actinomycetes bacterium | reverse complement strand
GCCTTCACCCTGCGCGAGTCGGCTGCCGCCGAGTTGCGCCGCGCGGGCGCCGCCGGCAGCTACCAGCGGTGACCGACGAAGACCGGCTCGGGGACCAGCGCGACGCCGAAGGCGTCGTGGACGCCTTCGGCGATCTCGCGCGCGAACGCGACCAGCTCGGCGGTCGTGCCACCGCCGCGGTTGACGAGCGCCAGCGTGTGCTTGGCCGAGATGCCGACGCGGCCGTCGCCGTGGCCGCGGTCGAAGCCGGCGCGCTGGATCAGCCAGGCGGCGGAGGTCTTGACGCGGCCGTCCGCCTCGGGCCATGACGGCGGCTCGCCGGCGCCGTCGGCCGCGGCGCGCGCCTGCAGCGCGGCGAACTCCGTCTCCGACAGGATCGGGTTGGTGAAGAAGGAGCCGGCGCTGACCGAGTCCGGGTCGGCCGGGTCGACGACCATCCCCTTGCCGCGCCGCAGCGCCAGCACCGCCGCGCGCACCTCCTCCAGCGGCGCGCGCTGCCCCACGTCGACGCCGAGCGTGCGCGCCAGCTCCGCGTAGGCGACCGGCCGCGAGAGGCCGTCCGCCGCGCCGTCGAGGTCGAAGCGGACCGACAGCACGATCCGGTCGTCTCTGCCCTTGAAGGCGCTGTGGCGGTAGGTGAAGGCGCAGGCCTCCGCCGGCAGCTCCTCGATCTCGCCCGTCGCGCGCTCCAGCACCCGCACCGAGGCGATCGTCTGGCTGACGTCCTGGCCGTAGGCGCCGACGTTCTGGATCGGCGTCGCGCCGGTCGAGCCGGGGATCCCGGACAGCGCCTCGATCCCCGCCAGCCGCTGAACGCCGGCCTCCGCGACGACGGCGTCCCACGGCTCCCCGGCGGCGACGACCAGGCTGTCGCCCTCGTGCACGATCCCGTGCGTGCGGACGTGCACGACCGTGCCGTCGAAGCCGGCGTCGGCGATCACGACGTTGCTGCCGCCCGCGAGCACGAGCAGCGGCTCGCCGGCCGCGTCCAGCGCGCGGATCGCGTCGACCAGCTCCTGCTCGGTGGCGACGGACAGAAGTTGGCGCGCCGGCCCTCCGAGGCCGAGCGTCGTCAGCTCGGCGAGCCGTTTCGAGGTGCGCTGATCGGGCGGCGGGACGGGCATCCGCGGCGACGATAGCGACCGCGCGGCGCCATCGCGGCGAGGTCAAGACGCTGACATCGGGCGGCGATCGTGAACGCGATCTTTCAGATGGGACCGACGCGTCGTCTACCTTCTCTTCCTCGTGCCCACGCGCTCTCACACGTCTCGAGCACGGACGCTCCTGATCATCGGCGCAGCGATCGTCCTGCTGCTCGCTGCCGCCGTCGGCTTCCTCGGCTGGAACGCGAACGCCGCCAGCGACCGCATCCCGAACGGGGTGACGATCGGCGGCGTCGACGTCGGCGGCATGTCCGCCGCCGAGGCGCGCAGAACGCTCGACCGCGCGATCGGCAGACCGGCCGAGCGGCCGCTGCTGGTCGACGTGAACGGCAGAACGGTCGAGCTCGACGCAGCCAGAGCAGGCGTCGCCGTCTCCTTCGACGCCGCGATCGAGCGGGCGCTCGAGAGGGGCGAGGAGGGCAACTTCATCACCCGCGGCTGGCGCGAGCTGACCGGCGGCGAGGTCGACGGCAACGAGCAGCTGAGAGTCGCGCTGAACGAGAAGGCCGTCGGAGCCTTCGTCGACCGGATCGCCAAGCAGGTCGACAGACCGGCGGTCGACGCCGCGCTGGCGATCTCGCTCGACAGCGTGACGGTGACGAGATCGCAGGACGGCGCGAGGCTGTCGGACCCGAGAAGACTGCGCCGCCAGCTGATCAAGGCGCTGCGCAAGCCGCGCGGCGAGCGCAGATTCAAGGCCGCCGTCACCGTCGTGAGACCTGAGAAGACGACCGACCAGGTGTGGGAGGCGACCCCGACGGTCGTGACCGTGTCGAAGTCGTCGACCACCGTCCGCGTGTTCGTGAGAGGCGAGCTGACGAAGACCTACAGCGTCGCCGTCGGCTCCGCCGAGTACCCGACGCCGGAGGGTCAGTTCGTCGTCCAGACGATGCAGGTCGACCCGCCGTGGAACGTCCCGCAGTCGGAGTGGGCCGGCGACCTCGCCGGCACCGTCGTCCCCGGCGGCGCGCCGAACAACCCGCTGAAGGAGCGCTGGATCGGCTTCAACGGCGCGGTCGGCTTCCACGGCACCGGCGACGTCGGCTCGATCGGCAGCGCCGCCTCGCACGGCTGCGTCCGCATGGCGCCGGCCGACGTGATCGACCTCTACGAGCGCGTCTCGACCGGCACCCCGGTGCTCGTCGCCGCCTGATCGCCGGCACGGCGACGCGGCGACCTTCTCGATTCCGTCACCATTGACGGGATGAGCGAGCAGCACCTTCACGATCCCCGCCGCGACTCGGTCGCCGCCGCCACGCAGGCGCCGACGGCCGGCGCCGCCTTCGCCGAGGCGCTCGGCGGCCCGCTGGGGATCGTCGAGTCGGCCCTCCCCGCCGCCGCCTTCGTGATCGCCTACACGGTCGGCGGCCTGGAGCCGACGCAGGCCGCGATGGTCGCCGTCGGGATCGGCGTCGTGATGGCGATCGCGCGGCTCGCGCGCCGGCAGACCGTGCAGTTCGCGCTGTCGGGCCTCGCCGGGATCGCGATCGCCGCCTTCGTCGTCTCGCGCACCGGCAAGGCCGAGGACTTCTTCCTGCCGGGCCTGCTGCTCAGCGGCGCGTACATCATCGGCCTCGCCGGCTCGATCTTCCTGCGCTGGCCGATCGCCGGCGTGATGCTCGGCCTGATCACCCAGACCGGCACCGCCTGGCGCAGAGACGCCGACCGCGTGCGAATCTACTCGCACGTGACGTGGATCTGGGTCGGCGTCTTCGCGCTGCGCCTCGCCGTCCAGCTGCCGATGTACTTCGCCGGCGCGGTCGTCGCGCTCGGTGTCGCGAAGGTGGCGATGGGCCTGCCGCTGTTCGCCGTCGGCATGTGGCT
>JAEXXR010000272.1 GCA_023405705.1 Actinomycetes bacterium | reverse complement strand
CGGGGGCGCGCGCGCCGCCGACCGCGATGTACGCATAGCTCTCCGAGCCGAGCGACTCGACGACCTTCACCTCCGCGGAGAAGGTGACGCCGCGGGCGCGCACCTGCTCGGGCACGGTCGCCGCCTCCGCGAAGGCGTGCGGCCGCAGGCCGACGATCAGCTCCGGGCCGGCGTCGAGCGCCGCCCGGCGCCGCGCGCCGAGCGGGATCCGCGCGAACGGCAGCGCCAGCTCGTCGCCCGCGACGGTCCCGCGCAGGAAGGTCATCGACGGCGAGCCGATGAAGCCCGCGACGAACAGGTTGACCGGCGCGCGGTAGAGCGCCTGCGGCGTGTCGACCTGCTGCAGGACGCCGTCGCGCATCACCGCGACGCGGTCGCCGAGCGTCATCGCCTCGACCTGGTCGTGCGTGACGTAGACGGTCGTCGTGTCGAGCCGCTGCTGGATCCGCGCGACCTCCGCGCGCATCTGCACGCGCAGCTTCGCGTCGAGGTTCGACAGCGGCTCGTCCATCAGGAAGGCCTTCGGCTCGCGCACGATCGCGCGGCCCATCGCGACGCGCTGGCGCTGGCCGCCCGACAGCTGCGCCGGCTTGCGCTCGAGGTGGTCGGCGAGGTCGAGCACGTCGGCCGCCGCGCGCACCTTCTCGGCGATCTCGGCCTTCGGCCGTCTCGCCATCTTCAGCGCGAAGCCCATGTTCTGCGCGACCGTCATGTGCGGGTAGAGCGCGTAGTTCTGGAAGACCATGGCGAGGTCGCGCTCCTTCGGCTGCAGCCGGTTGACGACCGTGTCGCCGATCCGGATCGCGCCGTCGCTGATCTGCTCCAGCCCCGCGATCATCCGCAGCGCCGTCGACTTGCCGCAGCCGGACGGGCCGACGAGGATCATCAGCTCCCCGTCGGCGACCGTCAGGTCGAGGTTGCGGACGGCCTCGGTGCCGTCGGGATAGCGCTTGGTGACGCCTTCGAAGGCGATTGCCGCCATCGCACTCAGCTCCTTGCTCGCTGTCGTCTCATCCCTTGACCGCGCCCTGGATCCCCGAGACGAAGAAGCGGCGCAGCACGACGAAGACGACGATCACGGGGACGACGACGAGCAGCGAGCCCGCCATCACCTGGTTCCACTGGACGACGTTGTCGCTGAGCAGCTGCTGGAGGCCCAGCGGCAGCGTGTACTTCTCGGGATCGGAGAGCGAGACGCCGGAGACGATGTACTCGTTCCAGACCGAGACGAAGAAGATCACCGCCACGGTCGCCACCGCCGGCTTGGCCAACGGCAGGTAGATGCGGAAGTGGACGCCGATCTCGCTGCAGCCGTCCATCCGCGCCGATTCGCGCAGCTCGCGCGGGATCGTGTCGTAGAAGGTCTTGAAGACCATGATCGCCAGCGGCGCGGCGCCGTTGGCGAAGGCCAGCTCGAGGCCCAGGTGGGAGCCGAGCAGGCCGAGGTCGCTCTGCACCAGGATCAGCGGCAGCAGCGTCGTCACCCCGGGCACGAAGAAGATCGCGACGAAGAGGTAGTAGAGCGGCAGCCGGCCCGGGAAGCGGAGGACCGAGAAGGCGTATCCGGCGAGCGGGAAGATCGCCAGGATCATCGCCAGCGACACGAGCGAGACCGTGACGCTGTTGAGCGCGTAGGTCCCGAAGTCGAGTCTGCTCCAGGTGTCCGAGAGCGTGTCGAGGGTCGGGTTCTGCGGGATCAGCGAGCCGGACGAGATCACCTCTCTCTCGTCCTTGAAGGCGCCGGAGACCATCCACAGGAACGGGTAGACGCTGAGCAGCCCGTAGGCGATCAGCAGCAGGCCCGCGAGGCCCTTCCACGGCGACCAGCGGCGCCGGCCCTCCTCGGAGGCGGGCGGCGCGCCGGGCGCCGAGGCGCCCGGTGCGTGGGAGGCGGTCGTCGTCGCGCTCATCGCCTCATCCCTTTCTGCGCAGGAGCGCGAACGCCGCCGCCGCGAGCGCGACGCTGAAGAGGAACAGCAGCCAGCCGAGCGCCGCCGCGTAGCCGTAGGCGGGCTGGTCGCTGAACGCCAGTCTGTACGTCAGCAGCGAGACCGTCGTCGTCTTGTCGAGCGGCCCGCCGTTGGTCATCAGCAGGAAGACCTGGAACTCCTGCAGCACCGCGCGCAGCACGAGCGCGATCAGCAGCGCCGTGATCGGCATCAGCAGCGGCCACAGGATCGTCTTGACAACCTGCCACTGCGACGCGCCGTCCAGCCGCGCCGCCTCCGTCAGCGAACGGTCGATCGACTGCAGGCCGGTCAGGTACAGCAGGACGCCGAGCGGCACGGTCATCCAGATCAGCACCGCGACCGTCGCCCACAGGGCGGTGTCGGGGTTGCCGAGCCAGCCCTCCGACTGCGCCAGCGAGCCGAGCCCGATCGACTGCAGGATCGAGTTGAGGCCGCCGTCGGGCAGCAGGATGAACCGCCACGCGTAGAAGACGGCGATGCCGGTCGTGACGTAAGGCAGGAAGTAGAGCGTCTGCAGGAAGCCGCGGAAGCGCTCGATCGAGTTGAGCGCGATCGCCAGCAGGAGGCTGATCGCGACCGTCGGGATCGCGGTCGCGAACATCACGACGAGGGTGCGGCCGACCGACGAGCGCACTGCTCTCGACAGCGTCTCGTCGGCCCACAGCAGGTCCTTGTAGTTGTCGAGCCCGACCCAGATTCTCGTCGGGGAGAAGCCGTTCCACTCCTCGAAGCTGAGCCGCAGGCCGTAGACGACCGTGTAGACCCCGAGCAGCGCGAACAGCAGCAGCGCGGGGGTGATGAAGAGGTAGGCGGTGATCGCCTCGCGGCGATCACCGGCCTGCTCCCGGCGCAGACGGCCTGCGAGCTTCATGACGAGCCTCGGCCGCGGCTCAGCCGCCGGCCTTCTCCCACGCGCGTCTGTAGATGCCGACGTACGCGTCCGCGACCTGCTGCGGCGTCGCGTCGCCCGAGACGAGCTTCGCCAGCTCGACGGCGCTGTCGTGCTTCACCGGCGGGGTGCCGGGCGGGTCGGCGGCGAAGTTGTCGCCGTTGAACGCCTGATCGGAGCTGGACTTGAGCGCGTCGAGCACCGGGCCCAGCAGCGGGTTGGAGGAGAGCGCGTCGGCCGCTCTGGTCGAGGCCGGGACCTCGCTGGCCGCCTCGGCGAACAGCTCGGCGCCCTCGCCCGTCGCGAGGTACTGCGCGAAGGCGATCGCCTGCTCGGGGTTCTGCGACTGCGTCGTGACGCCGGTCGAGAGGATCGGCGTCGCCGCCAGCTCCGCTCTCGTGACTCTGCCTCTGCTGGAGGCCGGCACCGGGAACATCACGAGGTCCTCGGCTCTCATCCCCTGCTGGAGCAGGAACGGCAGCGTGTAGGTGCCGCCGATGTCCCACGCGGCCTTGCCCTGCGCGAACGCCTGGTCGGCCTGGTCGATGCCGAGCGAGAGGACGCCGGGCGCCCAGTAGTCCGACACCTGGTCGTACAGCTCGAAGGTCGCGACCGACTCCGGCGAGTTGAAGGCCGGCGTCGCGGTTCTGCCCTGGCGGGAGTCGAACGCCTCCTTGCCGAGGTAGTAGTAGGCCATCGGGCGGTAGAGCCACTGGTAGGCGGTCTCCGGGATCTGCATGCCCGTGACGAGGCCGCCTCTCTCCTTCGATCTGGCGTGCGTTCTGCCGACCGCCTCGACGAACGACTCCCACGAGGAGGCCGCCTCGGTCGCGTCGACCCCGGCCTCCTCGAGCTTCGCTCTGTCGGCGATCACGATGCCGGAGGAGCCCGCCACGTACGGGATGCCGTACCAGTTACCGGCGGTCAGTCTCTCCAGCGAGTTGGCCGGGTCGGCCTTCGAGTTCTCGATCGCCAGCTCGCTCAGCTGAGCGGCTCTCGCGATCCCCGGCAGCATCTCCGCCTGCATCTCCGGGGTGAACTCCTCGGTGACGTCCTGGAGGATCCCGGAGGCGGCGTATCTGAACGACTCGTCGGCGGAGCCGACGGTCAGCAGGTCGGGCAGGTCTCTCGTGCGCGCGGCCGCCTGGAGCTTGGTGATGTACGCCTCCTGCGGCGTCGTCACCTCGATGCTCACTCTCGTGCCGGTCTCTCTCTCGAAGGCGGCCGCAGCGGCTCTGAGGCCGTCGACGTGGGACTGCTTGAAGGTCCACATCGTCAGCTCGCCGCCGCCCGAGCCGCCGCCGGCGGCGGTCGTGCCCGACGAGTCCGAGTCGGAGCTGCCGCAGGCGGCGACCCCGGTCGCGAGCGCGCCCGTGACGGCGAGCGCCGCGAGGCGGCGCAAGGTGACACTCATCCATCCACTCCTTGTGACTTGCTGTCGTCGTGCGGGAGCGCCTCTCCGTCCCAGCGGCGGGCGGCGCGGAAGCCGAGCAGGCTGCTCGCCCGCTCGGTGGTGTAGCCGGCGACCGGACGGCCGGCCGGCAGGCCGACCGGGATCTCCGGCCAGAAGCGGGGTGCGACCGCTGCGATGTCGACGTCGCCGATCGTGTCCGGCGCGATGACGTTCAGCGCGACCGCGCCGCTGAAGTCGGCGGTGAGGCCGAGCGCGAAGGCGGTCGCGGCGTCCTCCAGGTGGAGGTAGGCCCACAGCTCGCGATGCGCGACCGACTGGTCCGCCTGCACCTCGGCGCCGCGCGCGGCGGTCGCCTCGGTCCCCTGCATGTTCGGCAGCCGGTAGCTGAGCACGTCCATCCCCCAGCGCAGGTGCATCATCTCCGCGCACGCCTCGTCGGCGCGCTTGGAGAGCGCGTAGGGGTCGGCGATCCGCAGCTCGCTCGTCTCGCTGAGCGGGATCTCCGGCGGCGTCGGCTCGCACTCGGACCACGCGAGCCCGTAGATCGAGATGCTCGACGCGATCAGCGCGCGGCGGATGCCGGCGCGGCCGGCGGCGTCGAGGACCGCGTAGGTCGCGGCGACGTTGCCGGCGTAGACCTGCAGATCCGGGTGGCCCCACGGCGACGGGATCGCCGCGAGGTGGACGACCGCGTCGACGCCCTCGACCGCCGCGGCGGCGAACTGCGGGTCGGCGAGGTCGCCGGTCCGCCATTCCAGGCGCGCCGTGACGGCGGCGTCGGCGCCGGCCTCGCCGGGGGTGCGCCGGTCGACGGCGCGGACGGCGTGGCCGATCTCCGCGAGGCGGTGCGCGACGACGCGGCCGACGAGACCGGCGGCGCCGGTCACCAGCACCTTGTCGGGTCTGGGTGCCATCCGCTCAGCGCAGCGCCGCGATGACGCCCTGGATGTAGCCGATCTCGTGCGCGCGAGCACGGCGGCCCCAGTACGTGTCGTCGTCGATCCACGGCACGTGGTCGTCCTGCAGCCAGCCGTCGAAGCCGACGTCGATCAGCTGCCGGATCACCTTCGGCGGGTCGAAGTTGCCCTCGCCGAGGAAGACCTCCGTGAAGGCCGGGACGGTGCCGAGCACGTCGCGGAAGTGGACGTAGCGGATCTTCCCTCTCGGCCCGAAGGTCGCGATGATCTTCTCGACCTCCTCGGCGCCGCCCTTCTCGGAGATCGTGCCGACGCAGAGGTCGAGGCCCCAGGCGGGGCTGCCTCTCGCGAGCTGCTCCGCTCTGACGAAGGCGTCGGTGCTGGTGAAGACGCGCGCGACGCCGTCGATCACGTCGACCGGCGGGTCGTCGGGGTGCTGCGCGAGCTTCAGCCCGACCTCGTCGGCGACCGGCAGCACCGCGTCGAGGAAGTAGGCGTAGTTGTCCCACACCTGCTCGGCGGTGACCTCGGCGTCGCGGTCGACGCGCTGGTCGATCAGGCGGCCGCCGTGCTCGACCCTGTTGCCGTGGACGGCGAGCGCGTGGTCGTAGGCGGTCGCCTTCGCGCCGCCGCGGACCGGGTGCTCCATCGACGTGCGCCAGACGCTCGTCAGCATGAAGTGGAAGCCGAGCATCGGCACGCCGGCGGCGGCGACGTTGCGGATCGTGCGCTGGTAGTTCTCGATCTGCTCGTCTCGGCCATCGAGACCCCACATGATCTTGTCGTAGAACCACAGCGGCGTGTTCTCGATCACCTCGAGCGTGAGCCCGTGGCTGGCGCAGCGCTCGCGCAGCGCGACGACGTCCTCGACCTCCCAGTACCCCTTCTCGTCGGGGATTCTCGGGGTCGTGACGTTGACGCTCGTGACGCCGAGCTGACGCCCGAAGGCGCCGGTCGACGCGTCCACGTCCTGGACCTGGCAGATTGCTGTGCGCAGCGACACCGACTCTCTCACTTCCCTCTCCGTCTCACTCACTAAAACAGAGACTTCATTCACCAATACAGTAAGTCTCGGCAGGGCTGAAGTCAAGCCCGGGAAAGCAGTGGATCGACCGCCTCCGGCGCCGTTCTGCGCGGCAGCCTGGAGGGGTCTGCCGGGCAGCAGCCCGGCGTGTCGACGGCGACCGCGCCGCGGGCGACGTCGCGGTACGGCGCCTGCCACGCGACCGCGCCCTTGAGCGCGATCAGCGAGGCCCCGGCGGGGTCGATCCCGCTCGCCGTCAGCTGCTCGACGTGGAACGGCGGGATCGCGCGCTCCGTCGCGAGGACGCGGACAC
>JAEXXR010000188.1 GCA_023405705.1 Actinomycetes bacterium | reverse complement strand
TCGCGGACCTTCGCGGCGACGGCCGCGGGGGTGATGCCGTACTCCTCCATCACCTTCTCGCCCGGGGCGGAGGCGCCGAATCTCTCGACCGAGACGACGTCGTCGACCCAGCGGTGCCAGCCCTGCGCGATGCCGGCCTCGACGGCGACCTTCGGCTGACCGGGGGGCAGCACGCCGTCGCGGTAGGCCTTGTCCTGCGCCTCGAACAGCTCCCAGCTCGGCATCGCGACGACGCGCGTCGAGATCCCGTCGGCGGCGAGCTGGTCGCGCGCGGCGAGCGCGACGCCGACCTCCGAGCCGGTGCCGACGATCGTCGCGACCGCGTCGCCGGACTCGGCGAGCACGTAGGCGCCTCTGTCGAGCCCGTTCGCCGGGCCGTAGACCGAGCGGTCGAGCGTCGGCACGTTCTGGCGCGTGAGGACCAGCACGACCGGCCCGGGGACCTCCTCGATCGCGACCCGCCACGCCTCGGCGGTCTCGTTCGCGTCGCTCGGGCGGATCACCGTCAGGTTCGGGATCGCCCGCAGCGCGGCGAGGTGCTCGACCGGCTGGTGGGTCGGGCCGTCGGCGCCGAGCGCGATCGAGTCGTGCGAGTAGACCCACAGGACCGGCAGGTGCATCAGCGCCGACAGGCGGATCGCCGGGCGCATGTAGTCGGCGAACTGGAGGAAGGTCGCGCCGTAGGGCTTGACGATGCCGCCGTGCAGGGCGAGGCCGTTGACGGCCGCGCCCATCGCGTGCTCGCGGATCCCCCAGAAGATGTTGCGCGTCGCCTGCTCGCGCGAGTAGGGGCCGTCGGCCTTGACGCCGGTCTTGACGCTCTCGTTGAGGTCGGCCGAGCCGCCGACCCACGTCGGCAGGAACGGCGCGATCGCCTGGATCGTCTCGCCGGAGGCGCTGCGCGTCGCGACCGACGGCTTCTCCGCCGGGTCCCACTTCGGCAGCGCGGCGTCGAGGCCGGGCAGCGCTCTGTCGGCCCAGGCCAGATCCCACTCCTGCGCGCGCTCGGCGTCGGCCGCGCGCCACGCCTGGAAGCGCTCCTCCCAGGCGGCCTGCGCGGCGGCGCCGGAGTCGACCGCGCTGAAGGTCTCGTAGACGCCGTCGGGAACGAAGAAGTGCTTGTCCGGGTCCCAGCCGAGCACCTCCTTCGTCGCGCGCACCTCGTCCTCGCCGAGGGCGGCGCCGTGGGCGCCCGGGGTGCCCTGCTTGTGCGGCGCCGGGTAGCCGATCGTCGATCTGACGCGGATCAGGGAGGGCTTGCCGGTCTCCTCCTGCGCCGCCTTGATCGCCGCGCGCAGCGCGACGAGGTCGTTCGCGTCCTCGACGTCGAGGGTGTGCCAGCCGTACGCCTCGAAGCGCTTGTTGACGTCCTCGGTGTCGAACGACAGCGACGTTCTGCCGTCGATCGAGATGTGGTTGTGGTCGTAGAGGAAGATCAGGCGGCCGAGCCCGAGGTGGCCCGCGAGCGACGCCGCCTCCGCGCTGACGCCCTCCATCAGGTCGCCGTCGGAGCAGATCCCGTAGACGTGGTGGTTCTGCACCTCCTCGCCGTAGTGCTCGCGCAGGAAGCGCTCGGCGAGCGCCATGCCGACCGCGTTCGCGAAGCCCTGGCCGAGCGGGCCGGTCGTCGTCTCGACGCCCGGCGTGTGGTGGACCTCGGGATGGCCCGGCGTCTTGGAGCCCCACTGGCGGAAGTCTCTGAGGTCCTGCATCGAGACGTCGTAGCCCGACAGGTGCAGGAGCGAGTAGATCAGCATCGAGCCGTGGCCGGCCGACAGGACGAAGCGGTCGCGGTCGGGCCAGTGCGGGTCGCGCGGGTTGTGTCTCATCACCTCGGCGAACAGCAGGTAGCCGACCGGCGCCATGCCCATCGGCATGCCGGGATGGCCGTTGGCCGCGTGCTGGACGGCATCCATCGCGAGCGTGCGGATGGTGTCGATGGCGAGCTGCTCGGAGGTGGTGGACGAGGGCGCGGTGGTGGCCATGGGCATCCCGTGGTGGTCGACGCGGTCGGACGGCAGGCGCGCGCGGCGAGGCGGCGCCGGCCTCAGCGAAAGGGTATCCGTGCGCGCGAGACGGCATCGGCGCGAGGTCCATGCGGCGCACGGGCGCTTTTCCGGACCATCAGCGCGACGACCGGCGCAATCGGCTGGCCAGCCGGCTAGCCTGCACGCTTCGGCTAGGCGAAATGGGGCGCTGAGTCAGTCATGAGCACCGGGACGGGTCAGATCGCGCGAACGCCGGAGGACCGCTTCGACGGCCTCCCCGGCTTCCCGTGGAGAGCGCAGTACCGCGAGGTCGACGGGCTGCGGCTCGCCCACCTCGACGAGGGCGACGGCCACCCCGTCGTGCTGCTGCACGGCGAGCCGACGTGGTCGTACCTGTGGCGCGACACGATGCGGCCGCTGCTCGCCGCCGGCTTCCGCACGATCGTGCCCGACCACGCCGGCTTCGGCCGCTCCGACAAGCCGACCGACGTCGGCTGGTACTCCTACGACCGCCACGTCGCGCTGACGACCGAGCTGCTGGAGCGGCTCGACCTGCGCGACGCGACGCTCGTCGTCCACGACTGGGGCGGGCCGATCGGCCTGCGCGTCGCGGTCGAGCAGCCCGAGCGGATCGGCCGGATCGCGATCACCGACACGGGGCTGTTCACCGGCCGCCAGAGCATGAGCCCCGCCTGGGAGGCGTTCCGCGACTTCGTCGCCGGCACCGAGGACCTGCCGATCGGCTTCCTCGTCAGAGGCGGCTGCCACCGCGATCCGGGCGACGACGTGATCGCGGCCTACGAGGCGCCGTTCCACGACGCCGCCGCCAAGGCCGGCGCGCGCGCCTTCCCGCTGCTGATCCCGCGCACGCCCGAGGAGCCCGGCGCCGCCGAGGGCCAGCGGGCGCTCGACGCGCTCGCCACCGACGCGCGGCCGAAGCTGGTGCTGTGGGCCTCCGACGACCCGGTGATCCCGCTCGCGACCGGCGAGCGGTTCGCGGCCGCGATCGGCAGCGAGGTCGCGCACGTGATCCCCGAGGCCGGCCACTTCCTGCAGGAGGACCAGGGCGAGCTGGTCGGGCGGCTGATCGCGGAGTGGCTCGCGGCATGAGCATGCTCGACGAGACCGAGCTGCCCGCCGCCGCCCCGGCGGCGCTCGACCACGGCTTCCAGATCCGCTTCCTCGACGCCGGCAACGCCTTGCCCGGCATCCGCGCGCTGAAGCCGCTGATGCTGGAGCAGCTGGCGCTGCGGCGCGGCATGCACGTGCTGGAGCTGGGCTGCGGCGCCGGCGACGACGTGCGTGCCTTCGCCCGGCGCGTCGGGCCGGAGGGGCGCGTCGCGGGGATCGACGCCTCGCCGCCGATGGTCGCCGAGGCGACGCGCCGCTCGGTCGGCCGCAACCTCGCCGTCGAGTTCGCCGTCGGCGACGCGCTCGCGCTCGACTTCGACGACGACAGCTTCGACCGCGTGCGGATCGAGCGGCTGCTGATGCACGTCGACGGCGACCCCGCCGCCGTCCTGCGCGAGAGCGCGCGCGTGCTGCGGCCGGGCGGCCGCGTCGTCGCCTTCGACTTCGACTGGGACGCGCTCGTGATCGAGGGCGCCGACCGCGAGCTGACGCGCCGGATCGTGCGCAGCTACGCCGACGCGATCCGCCACGGCCAGGTCGGCCGGACGCTGCCGCGGCTCCTGCGCGGCGCCGGCTTCGCCGACGTCTCGGCCGTCCCGCACGGCGTCTCGATCCCGTACGACTTCTTCGGCTGGCTCGTCTCCAGCCACCTCGACGAGGCGCTCGCCGCCGGCCTCTTCACGCCGCGCGAGCTGATCGCCTGGTGGGACGAGCTCGACCGCGCCCACGCCGCGGGCGACTTCTACGCGGCGCTGCTCGGCTTCGTCGTGAGCGGGACGCTCGTCGCCGTTCCGGGCGCGTAGGGCTTCTCCCGCGCAGACACCCTCATTGCACGGGATCGTGCGCGAGCGCATCGCGCTGCGTGCCACCGTGTTGAAGGTCGTGATGGTCCGTGCCGCATCCGTCGTTCTGCTCGCCGTGGTCGCCCTGTTCGCGAGCGGACCTGTCGCCTCAGCCGCGACACCTGCCCCAGCCGACTTCGAGCAGCGGGCGCCCCAGCTGAGCGACGCTCGCTCAGCGCAGGCGGCCGGTGCGACGGAGCGCGTCAGCCGTGTCGTGCGTGCGCCGCGGCCGTTCGACCTGCTCGGCCTGCGCTCGCGCGCGGCGCGGGAGGTCGGCCACGTCGAGGCCCGCGTGCAG
>JAEXXR010000167.1 GCA_023405705.1 Actinomycetes bacterium | reverse complement strand
CCCTCGTGCTCGGGATGGGTGAAGCCGATCGCGAACAGGACGAGGTCGGCCGGGAGCGTGTACTCGCTGCCCTCGACGCCTCTCAGGTCGCGCGAGGAGGAGCCGACGACCTTGCGCGCGTGGACGTGCGTGACCTTGCCGTCCTCGCCGGAGAAGGCGTAGACCTCGGTGCCCCAGCGGCGCTCGCCGCCCTCTTCGAGCGCGTAGGTCGTCTCGGTCCGCTTCGGCGGCAGCGGCCACGGCGTGCGCTCGTCGCGCCCGCCCGGCGGCAGCTCCTGGTAGACGTCGAGGATCTTCGCGCTGGTGGCGCCCTCGCGGTTGGCGTTGGAGATGCAGTCCATCCCCGTGTCGCCGCCGCCGATCACGACGACGTGCTTGCCCTCGGCGACGATCTCCTCGCCCGGCGCGGGGTCGCGCGACGGGCGGCCCTCCTGTCTGGCGACCCAGCGGTTGCGCTGGTACAGGTAGTCCATCGCCGGATGGATGCCGGACAGCTCGCGGCCGGGCGCCTCGATGTCGCGCGGGATGCGCGAGCCGATCGCGACGACGACGGCGTCATGACGGTCGCGCAGCTCCGCCGCCGTGACGTCGGTGCCGACGTCGACGTTGTACTCGAATCTGACGCCCTCGGCCTTGAGGATCGCGACGCGGCGGTCGATCACCGACTTCGGCAGCTTGGCGTCCGGGACGCCGAAGCGCATCAGGCCGCCCGGGCCCTCGTCGCGCTCGTAGACCGTCACGAAGTGGCCCGACTTGTTCAGCTCGGCGGCCACCGCGAGGCCGGCCGGGCCGGAGCCGACGATGCCGACCGTCTTGCCGGTGCGGCGGTCGGGCGGCTCGGGGACGATCCACCCCTCCTCGTAGGCGCGCTCGACGATCGACAGCTCGATCTGCTCGATCGTGACCGGGTCGTCGTTGACGGCCAGGACGCACGCCGACTCGCACGGCGCCGGGCAGATCCGGCCCGTGAACTCGGGGAAGTTGTTGGTCGAGTGCAGCTGGACGATCGCGTCCTGCCAGCGATCGCGGAAGACGAGGTCGTTCCAGTCCGGGATCAGGTTCCCGAGCGGGCAGCCCTCGTGGCAGAAGGGGATGCCGCAGTCCATGCAGCGGGCGCCCTGCTTCTGCAGCTCCGCGTCGGGCTGGAGCTTGAAGTACTGGTCGTAGTCGTTGACGCGCTGCTGCGGGTCGCGCTTGTCGAAGCCGACACGCTGGATTCTCAGGAAACCGCCGAGCTCACCCATGTCCAGTTCCCTTTCAGGCTTCGGCCGGCGCGGCCGCGTGCTGCGCGACGCCGGTCTCCGTCTGCTCGCGCGCGAGCCGCTCTGCGAGCGCCCGCTTGTAGTCGCGCGGCATCACCTTCACGAAGCGGGGCGCCGCCTCGTCCCACGTGTCGAGCAGCCCGCGGGCAGTCGCCGACCCGGTCCGCTCGGCATGCTCGGAGACGAGGTCCTTCAGCTCCGCCTCGTCGTGCTCGTCGAGCTCGTCGAGATCGACCAGCTCGGGGTTGCAGAGCGAGGCGAAGCGGCCGTGCTCGTCGTAGACGTACGCGATACCGCCGCTCATGCCGGCGGCGAAGTTGCGCCCGGTCGGGCCGAGCACGACGACGCGGCCGCCGGTCATGTACTCGCAGCCGTGGTCGCCGACGCCCTCGACGACCGCGCTCGCGCCGGAGTTCCGGACCGCGAAGCGCTCCCCCGCGGTGCCGCGGAAGAAGGCGCGGCCCTTCGTGGCGCCGTACAGGACCGTGTTGCCGACGATCGGCGAGTGGTCGACGTCGTGGGCGGCGTCCGGTGCCGGGCGCACGGTCAGCACGCCGCCGGCGAGGCCCTTGCCGGTGTAGTCGTTCGTCTCGCCGGTGAGCGTGAAGGAGATGCCGGGCATCAGCCAGGCGCCGAAGCTCTGGCCGGCCGAGCCGGTCAGCGCGACCTCGATCGTCCCCTCCGGCAGGCCGTCGGGCCCGAGGCCCTTGGCGACGCGACTGGAGAGGATGCCGCCGACGGTGCGGTTGACGTTGCGGACGGTCGCCTCGAGCTGGACCTTCTCGCCGCGCTCCAGCGCCGGCGCGGCCTGCGCGACGAGCTGCCAGTCGAGCGCGTCGTCGAGCACCGGCTCCTGCGCGCGGGTCTGGCGCAGGGGCGTGCCCTCCTCCAGCTCCGGCATCGCGAAGACGGCGCCGAGGTCGACGCCGCGCGCCTTCCAGTGGTCGATCGCCTCGTCCATCTCCAGCAGGTCGGTGCGGCCGATCATCTCGTCGAAGCTGCGCACGCCGATCGACGCCATCAGCTGGCGCGTCTCCTCGGCGACGAAGAAGAGGTACTTGACGACGTGGTCGGGCGTGCCCTGGAAGCGCTTGCGCAGCTCCGGGTTCTGCGTCGCGATGCCCACCGGGCAGGTGTTCAGGTGGCAGACGCGCATCATGATGCAGCCCATCGCGATCAGCGGCGCGGTCGAGAAGCCGACCTCGTCGGCGCCGAGCAGCGCGGCGATCACGACGTCGCGGCCGGTCTTCATCTGGCCGTCCGCCTGGACGACGACGCGCGAGCGCAGGTCGTTGAGCAGCAGCGTCTGCTGCGTCTCGGCGAGGCCGATCTCCCACGGCGTGCCGGCCGACTGGATTGACGACTGCGGCGAGGCGCCGGTGCCGCCGTCGTGGCCGGAGATGACGATGTGGTCGGCGTTCGCCTTCGCCACGCCGGCGGCGACGGTGCCGACGCCGACCTCGGAGACGAGCTTGACCGAGACCGTCGACTCGGGGTTCGAGCAGCGCAGATCGTAGATCAGCTGCTTGAGGTCCTCGATCGAATAGATGTCGTGGTGCGGCGGCGGCGAGATCAGGCCGACCCCGGGCGTCGAGTGACGCAGCCAGGCGATGTAGTCGTCGACCTTGTGGCCGGGCAGCTGGCCGCCCTCGCCGGGCTTGGCGCCCTGCGCCATCTTGATCTGCAGCTGGTCGGCGTTGACGAGGTAGTGCGGCGTCACGCCGAAGCGGCCCGAGGCGATCTGCTTGATCGCCGAGCGGCGGCTGTCGCCGTTCTGCTCGGTCTCGAAGCGGGACGGGTCCTCGCCGCCCTCGCCGGTGTTCGATCTGCCGCCGATGCGGTTCATCGCGACCGCGAGCGCCTCGTGCGACTCACGCGAGATCGCGCCGAGCGACATCGCGCCGGTCGAGAAGCGCTTGACGATCTCCTCGGCCGACTCGACCTCGTCGAGCGGGATCGGCTCGGCGAGCGTCTTCAGCTTCATGAGGCCGCGCAGCGACGACTTGCGCGCCGCGTCGTCGTTGACGGAGCGGGCGAAGTCCTCGTAGGTCTGCCCGGCTCTGCCATTCTCGGATCTGACCGCCTGCTGCAGCAGCGCGATCGTGTCCGGGTTCCAGATGTGCAGCTCGCCGTCGCGGCGCCACTGCAGCACGCCGCCGACCGGCAGCACCTCGCGGCCGGTGCGCGGGTAGGCGCGGAAGTGGCGCTCCAGCGCCTCGCGGGCGAGCACGTCGATGCCGACGCCGCCGATCCGCGACGAGGTGCCGGTGAAGTACTTGTCGACGACGCCCGGCTCCAGGCCGACCGCCTCGAAGATCTGGGCGCCGCAGTACGACTGGATCGTCGAGATGCCCATCTTCGAGAAGGTCTTCAGCAGGCCCTTGCCGATCGCTCTCACGATCCGCTGCTCGGCCGTCTCGCGGTCGAGGTCGACCGGCAGGCGGCCGTGGTCGGCCAGCTCGTCGAGCGACTCGAACATCAGGTACGGGTTGATCGCGGCCGCTCCGTAGCCGATCAGCGTCGCCATGTGGTGGATCTCGCGCGGCTCGCCGGTCTCGATCACCAGGCCGCAGCGCAGGCGGGTGCCGGCGCGCACGAGGTGGTGGTGGACGGCCGAGACGGCCAGCAGCGACGGGATCGCGACCCGCTCGGTGCCGAGGTTGCGATCCGACAGGATCAGGATGTTGGCGCCGCGCTCGATCCACGTCGAGGCCTCGTTGCAGATCGCCTCGATGCGGCGCTCCATGCCGTCCGGGCCCTGCTCGACCGGCCAGGTGAGGTCGATCGTGGCGGCGTGGAATATGTCGTGCGAGACCTGCCGCAGCTTCTCCAGCTCGTGGTTGCGCAGGATCGGCTGCTGCATGAACAGCTGGTGCGCGTGCGCGGGCGACTCGGTGAGCAGGTTGACCTCGGCGCCGACGGAGGTCGCAAGGCTCATCACGACCGACTCGCGGATCGGGTCGATCGGCGGGTTGGTGACCTGCGCGAACAGCTGCTTGAAGTACGCGAACAGCGGCGGCTGGCGGTCGGAGAGGACGGCGAGCGCGGCGTCGTTGCCCATCGAGGCGGTCGGCTCCTCGCCGTTGACCGCCATCGGGGCGATCGTCATCCGCAGGTCCTCCTGCGAATAGCCGAACGCCAGCTGCTTGCTGCGCAGCGGCTCGACGCGCGGGGCGCGCGGCGCGCGCTCCGGCAGGTCCTCGATGTGGACGACGCGCTCGGCGTACCACTCGCCGTACGGACGCTGGCCGGCGATTCTCGCCTTGACCTCCTCGTCCTCGACGATGCGCCCCTGCTCGAGGTCGACGAGGAAGACCTTGCCCGGCTGGAGACGGCCCTTGCGGACGATCTCGGAGGGCTCGGCCTTGATCACGCCGGTCTCGGAGGCGAGCACGACGTAGCCGTCGACGGTCTGGACCCAGCGACCGGGGCGCAGGCCGTTGCGGTCGAGCGTCGCGCCGACCTGGGTGCCGTCGGTGAAGCAGATCGCGGCGGGGCCGTCCCACGGCTCCATGACGCACGAGTGGTAGTCGTAGAAGCCGCGCACGGCCGGCGACAGCTCGGCGTTGTCGCGGTAGGCCTCCGGCACCATCATCATCACCGCGTGGGTGATCGGACGGCCGTCGAGCACCAGCAGCTCGAGCACGTTGTCGAAGGTCGCCGAGTCCGAGCCGCCCTCGCGCACGACCGGCATGACCTTCTCGAGGTCGTCGCCGAAGTGCTCGGACAGCAGCTGCGACTCGCGCGCCCGCATCCAGTTGATGTTGCCGCGCAGCGTGTTGATCTCGCCGTTGTGGGCGAGCATCCGGTACGGGTGCGCCAGCTCCCACGAGGGGAAGGTGTTGGTCGAGAAGCGCGAGTGGACCAGCGCCAGGCGGGTGACCATGCGCTCGTCCTTGAGGTCGGGGTAGTACCCCGACATCTGCGGCGCGGTCAGCATGCCCTTGTAGACGATCGTGCGCGACGAGAAGCTCGGGATCGCCAGCTCGGGGCCGGCGCCCTTCTCGATCAGGCGGCGGATCACGTACAGCTTGCGCTCGAAGGCGAGCTGGTCGGGCAGCTCCTCGGAGGCGCCGACGAAGACCTGGCGGATCAGCGGCGCGGCCGCGTTGGCCATGACGCCGACGTGGGCGTCGTCGACCGGGACGTCGCGCCAGCCGAGGACTCTCTGGCCCTCGTCGGCGACGGTCCGCTCGATCAGCTCGACGATGCGGTCCTGCTCGGCCTGCTCGGTCGGCAGGAAGAGCACGCCGACGGCGAAGCGGCCCGCCTCCGGCAGCGGGAAGTCGACGACGGCGCGGAAGAACTCGTGGGGAAGCTGGAGCAGGATGCCCGCGCCGTCTCCGGTCGTCGGGTCCGCGCCGGCGGCACCGCGGTGCTCGAGGTTCTCGAGCGCGTAGAGCGCACGGTTGACGACGCCGTGGTCGGCGTCCCCCGTGATCTTCGCGACGAACGCGACGCCGCAGGCGTCGTGCTCGTTTTCAGGGTGGTAGAGGCCGGCGGCCTTTGGCGGCTTGATCGAGGGCATGAATCTGGTGTCCCGGCAGGCGTCGCGAACACTGAGAGGAGGCCACAGGGTACCAGCGGACCGGCCCTCCACAGCGCGCCACTACGCGGAATGACGTGATATGCAGCGTCAGCCGGACACGGTCGCCGGAGCCCCGCTCGGGACCCTGCCCCCACCGCACGCTGCCGCATATGTTGCCGCAATTCGCGCAGCAGCGGCGTCGTGACCGAAGCGGCGGACCACGTCGGCATGCGCGGATGCCCCGCGGCGACGGCGTTCCGGACCATCGTCGACGACCTCCGCGAGGGCCCTCCCGAGTGCCTCCCGATCGTCCGGTGCGACCAGCCAGCCGGTCTTTCCGTCGCGCACGATCTCGGCCGGGCCGAGCGCGTCGACGGCGACCGCGGGCAGCTCGCAGGCCATCCCCTCGACCAGCACCTGGCCGAACTGCTCGCGCACCGACGGCAGCACGATCGCGTCGCCGGCGGCCAGCCAGCGAGGGCAGCTCGTCGTGGTCGTGCCAGCCGGCGAGGAAGACGTCCTGAGCGCCGGCCGCCTCGATCGCCTCCAGCGGATGCTCGCCCTCCCACTCGCCCGGATGGCCGCCGACGATCACGAGCGCCGGGCGGGCCGCGGTGCGCCGCTGCGCGTCGGCGAAGGCGCGGATCAGCAGGCCGAGCCGCTTGACCTCCGTGAAGCGGCCGGCGTACAGCAGGATCGGCCCGCCGCCGTCGATCGCGGCGAGGTCGGCGTCGGCGTAGGCGACCGAGCCCTCCTCCCCGCCCGGCCGCCAGCCGCGCGGCCGCTCGACGAGGTGACGGCGCCAGAAGGCCGCGCGGTCGACCGGCTCCGGCGCGCGGGCGAAACGGCCGAGGTCGGTGCCGTTCGGGATCGCGACGACGCGCTCCGCCGGGAGGTCGAGCAGGCGGCGTGCCCGCTCGAGTTGGCGCTCGGCCGGGACGACGGTGATCGCGGCGCTCTGCGCCCACGTCCGCAGCCGCTCGGCCCACGCCTCGGCATGGCGCCAGGAGCCCGGCGCGCCCTCGTCGATCCGCTCCAGCATCAGCAGCTCGGTGCCGTGCAGGTGGCTGACGACCGGGACCTCCGGCGCCACCCGCTCGGCGGCGGCGTGGAGCGGCGTCAGGTGGTTGAGGTGGAGCACGTCGGCGCAGGCCGCGCCGGCCGCCTCGAGCGCATCGGCCCAGGCGGCCGTCAGGCGTTCGGCGGCGTCGTCGTCGAGCCCGGCGAAGACGCCGTCGGGGGCGCCGGCGCGGTCCTCGTAGGAGGCGAGCAGGCCGTTCGCGGCGAGGTCGACGGCGTGGACGTCGAGGCCGGCGTAGAAGCGCTCGGCGTCGCCCGCGCCGGGGACCGAGCCGGAGAGGACGGTCGTCTCCCAGCCGTGGCGCGGGAGGGTGCCGGCGAGGCCGCGGGCGACGTGGGCGGAGCCGCCGCGAGGGAAGAAGGCCGTCGCGATCACCGCCCGCCGGGTGCCGTCGGCGTTGCGGACGGGATTGGACGATGCGGTGGCGATCACCTGTTCGAAGCTAGCAACGATGGTCGCGAGCGTTCCCGGAGATCGCGGGATCGATGCCGCTTCCGCGCGTGCGGCGACGCGCGGCGCGGGCGGCCGTGTGCGCAGGCGAGGCGCGGCGCGGGCGAGCCGGACGGTGCCGGCGGACGTTCAGCGCGTGGCGAAGACGACCGCGGTCGAGATAGGGCGGCCGCCGGGGATCGCAGCCTCCCAGCGGCCGCGCGGGACGTTGCGCAGCTCGCCGCCGCAGACGAGCGATGCGGAGCCGCCGCCGTCGAGGTTGAGCGC
>JAEXXR010000015.1 GCA_023405705.1 Actinomycetes bacterium | reverse complement strand
GGTCTATGCCGCGGCGGCGGGCCTCGGCCTCGACGGCGGCCGCGAGGCGGGCGGCCTCGTCGGGCGGGGCGGCGCGGTCGGCGACGAAGGTGCCGCGACCGTGGACGATCGCCAGCAGGCCCTCCTCCTCGAGCCTGGCGTAGACGGCGCGGATCGTGTTGACGTTGACGCCGACCTCGGCCGCCAGCTCTCTCGCGCCCGGCAGCCGCTCCCCGCGCGGCAGCGTGCCGCCGGTGATCCGCGCGCGCAGCGCCCACGCCAGCTGGGTGCCCAGCGGGACCTCGGCGTCGCGGTCGAGCGAGATCGGATCGAACGGCCTCACGTCGGTCAAGGGTACCCGGACGGTTGCCGGTTGCATGGTCTGACAGCAGACTAGTAGTCTCGCTCCATGAGTCGGAGTGACACCTAGCTATGAGTGCTTCGCAGGCGCCGGCACCGCCGGCCAGCTCAGCACCACCGACCGGGCCGGGAGCCGGTCCCGGCGGAGGCGTCGGCGAGCGGCTGCGGACGGTGGTGCCGCGGATGCGCGACGGCTTCGAAGAGGTCGGCGACCTCGTCATCCTCACGGGCAAGACCGCCGTCGCGGCGGTCCGGCCGCCGTATCCGTACGGCGACGAGTTCGTCGCGCAGTTCATGTTCGCGCTGCGGCAGTGCTTTCTCCCGCTCGTGCTGACGATGTTCTGCGTCGCCTATGCGGTGCCCGGTCTGCAGGCCGCGAACTTCCTCACGCTCTTCGGCGCGCTCGACCGCATGGGCGGTCTCTTCATGCTCGCCGTCGTGCGAGAGTTCGCGCCGTTCATCTGCGCGATCGTCGTCGCCGGCGCGGCCGGGACCGCGATCACCGCCGACCTCGGCGCGCGCAAGATCCGCGAGGAGCTCGACGCGCTCCAGGTGCTCGGCGTCGACCCGGTCAAGAACCTCGTCGTGCCGCGCTTCCTGGCGCTGATCACGATCACGGCGCTGTTCGACGTCTTCGCGATCATCTTCGGCATCACCGGCGGCCTGCTCGCGACCGTCATATACGGCGCGCGAATCGAGCCGTTCTTCGCCACCTTCTGGACCAGCTCGTCGGTCACCGACCTGTGGGGATCGCTCGTCAAGTGCACGATCTTCGGTGGCGTCACCGCGATCATCTGCTGCTACAAGGGGATGACGGTCTCAGGCGGCGCGGCCGGGGTCGGCCGGGCGGTCAACCAGGCGATCGTCATAGTCTTCCTGTCGATAGGCGTCGTCAATTACGTCTTCACGCAGACGCTGCTCGCGACGCACCCCGAGATCAACCTGATCCGCTGAGCGTGGCTGGCCGGCTAGCCACGGCCCGCTCCCGCCAGGTCCTCCGCCAGCTGCACCCTGCCGCTGGCGACGTCGGGGTCGACCGTCTCGAAGGCGCCGCGGCCGAAGAACGCGCGGTGGCCGCCGCCGGTCAGCCGCCAGACGGCCAGCAGCACGACGCCGAGCAGCAGGAAGCCGATCCCGATCACCGTCGGCAGGCCGATGCCGAAGACGGCCGAGCCGGTGTAGGAGGTCTCCGGGTCGGCGTAGTCGATCGTCGCCTTCACCCACAGGTAGCCGAGCACGACGGCGCCGATCGTCGGCGCGACGCCGATGAAGAGGAAGGTGCGGACCGACCGCGTCAGCTCGCGGCGGTAGTGGATCACGCACGCGACGCCGGTCAGCGCGTAGTAGAAGGCGATCATCAGCGCGAGCGCGGTGAGCGTGTCGAAGAGGAAGTTCTCCGAGAAGGCGCTGACGCCGACGTACCAGACGGCCGCCACGACGCCGATCACGATCGTCGAGACGTGCGGCGTGCAGTAGCGCGGGTGGATCTTGCCGAAGGCCGCCGGCATCGCGTCGGCGCGCGCCATCGACAGCGTCGTGCGCGACGCCGGCAGGATCGTCGTCTGCGTCGAGGCGAGCGCGGAGGTGAGGATCGCCAGCACGACCAGCCTGTCGAGCGGCGAGCCGAGCACGTCGGCGGCGAGCGTCGAGAAGATCCCCTCGTCGTCGGCGAACTCCTCCAGCAGCCCCGGCCCCGCATAGGCGACGACGGCGACCGTCGTGACGATGTAGGTGACGAGCAGGATCACCGTGCTGAAGACGCCCGCGAGGCCCGGCGCGCTGTTGGAGTCCCTCGTCTCCTCGGTCAGGTTGACCGCCGACTCCCAGCCCCAGTAGATGAAGACGCCCGTCAGCATCCCCACCACGAGCACCGAGAACGAGTCGACCGCGAACGGCGACAGCCACGACAGCGACGGGTCGACCGAGGACGGCGGCGCGCCGTCGGTGAAGACCTTCACGAGCGCGACGACGGCGAACAGCAGCAGGCCGATCACCTGGCCGAAGATCAGCACCCGCTGCAGCGACGCCGACGCCTCCGTGCCGACGACGCAGACCCACGTCATCACCGCTATGAGGAAGACGGCGAAGGCGATCACCGCCCACTTCGACTCGGCCGCCGCATCCCAGCCGACGAGCAGGAAGGCGTAGCGCGCGGCGACGTCGGCGAGCGAGCCGACGACCAGCACGCCCGTCATCGTGATCGCCCAGCCGCCCATCCAGCCGACGTAGGGCCCGAGCGTCCGCGTCACCCACGAGAAGGTCGTGCCGCAGTCGGGGTCGGCGCGGTTCATGTAGTAGAAGGCGGCCGCGATGAAGAACATCGGGACGAACGAGGCGAGCAGCACGGCCGGCGCCTGCACGCCCGCGTCGACGACGATCAGCCCGATCACCGCCGCCAGCGAGTAGGCCGGCGCGGTCGACGCGAGCCCGATCACGAGCGCGTCGACGAACCCGATCGCATCCTGCTTGAGGCCCTTGGACCCGGTCCCCGGCGTCGTGGTGGTCCCGCTGCTCACGGCGCTCCCGTCGTCTGTGTCGTCCGTCGTGCAGGCCGGCCGACCAATGGCAGACCCCCGGTGCGCCGGAGCCTATCCGTCGGTGCCATTCCGGCAAACGGCCCGCGTGGATAGGCTCACGGGTCCCCGGTCCTGATCCCGTCATGCAGCGAGGAGACCCGATGAGCGAGCAGCAGCCCCACACGCGCCCGGAGACGATCGCGCTCCACACCGGTCAGCAGCCTGATCCGGCGACCAACGCGCGCGCGGTGCCGATCTACCAGACGACCTCCTACGTCTTCGATGACGCGCAGCACGCGCAGGACCTCTTCGCGCTGGCGGTGCCGGGGAACATCTACACGCGCATCATGAACCCGACGTGGAGCGTCCTGGAGGAGCGGATCGCCGCTCTGGAGGGCGGCGTCGCGGCGCTGGCGCTGGCGTCCGGCCAGGCGGCCGTCACCTACTCGATCCTCAACATCGCGCGGGCCGGCGACAACATCGTCGCCCACTCGACGCTCTACGGCGGCACGTACAACCTGCTCGCGCACACGCTGCCGCAGTACGGGATCGAGGTCCGCTTCACCGACCCCGACGACACGAGCGCGCTCGACGCGCTGGTCGACGACAAGACCCGCCTCGTCTTCACCGAGACGATCGGCAACCCGCGCCTCAACGTCGTCGACGTCAGAGCGTGGGCCGACGCCGCGCACGCCAAGGGCCTGCCGCTGATCGTCGACAACACGGTGCCGACGCCGATCCTCGCGCGCGTCTTCGAGCAGGGCGCCGACGTCGCCGTCCACTCCGCGACGAAGTTCATCGGCGGCCACGGCACGACGATCGGCGGCCTGATCGTCGACTCGGGCAGATTCGACTGGGTCGCCAACGCGGAGCGCTTCCCCGGCCTGACGAAGCCGGACCCGTCGTACCACGGCGTCGTCTGGTCCGACGCGCTCGGCCCGGCGGCGTACGTCGGCCGCGCCCGCACGGTCCTGCTGCGCAACATGGGCGCGGCGCTGTCGCCGTTCAACGCCTTCCTGCTGCTGCAGGGGATCGAGACGCTGCCGCTGCGGATCGAGCGCCACTCCGAGAACGCGCTCGCCGTCGCCAAGCACCTCGAGGGCCACGACGGCGTCAGCTGGGTCAACTACCCGGGCCTGGAGTCGAGCCCCTACCACGAGACCGCGCAGCGGACGCTGAAGGGCGGCGCCGGCGCGATCGTCACGTTCGGGATCGCCGGCGGCCGCGACGCCGGCCGCGCCTTCATCGACGCGCTCGGCCTCTTCAGCCACCTCGCCAACATCGGCGACGCGAAGTCGCTCGCGATCCACCCGGCGACGACGACCCACTCGCAGCTCGACGAGGCCGAGCTCGACTCGGCCGGCGTGCCGCAGGACCTCGTGCGGCTGTCGGTCGGCATCGAGCACATCGACGACATCACCGCCGACCTGGACCAGGCGCTCGCGAAGGCCCGCCAGGCGACGCCTGCGTGAGCGACGGCGTCGGACAGGTCGAGACCAAGACGCTCCTCGTCGCCGACGAGGAGCGTCCGCTCGTGCTCGAGTCGGGCGCGCGGCTGACGCGGGTCGAGGTCGCGTACGAGACCTACGGGACGCTCGCGCCCGACGGCGGCAACGTCGTCTACGTCTGCCACGCGCTCTCCGGCGACGCCCACGCCGCCGGCTACCACGAGGGTGACCGGCGGCCGGGCTGGTGGGACAACATCATCGGCCCGGGCCGTCCGCTCGACACCGACCGCCTGTTCGTCGTCTGCGCCAACGTGCTCGGCGGCTGCAAGGGGACGACCGGGCCGGGCTCGACCGACCCGGCGACCGGCAGGCCGTACGGCCTGCGCTTCCCGCTGCTGGCGGTGCGCGACCTCGTGCAGGTCCACCGCGCGCTGCTGCGCGAGCTGGGGATCAGACGGCTGCTGGCGGCGGTCGGCGGCTCGCTCGGCGGGATGCAGGCGCTGCAGTGGTCGCTCGACCACCCCGGGGAGCTCGGCGGCGCTGTCGTCGTCGCCGCCTCGGGGCGGCTGTCGGCGCAGAACATCGCCTTCAGCGCCGTCGCGCGCGAGGCGATCATGCGCGATCCCGACTTCGCCGGCGGCGACTACTACCCGGAGTCGGTGGCGGGCGGTGCCGACGACGGGGCCGCAGGTGAAGCGGCCGCCGCGCCGCCGCGGCCGAACCGCGGCCTCGCGCTGGCGCGGATGATCGGCCACATCACGTACCTGTCGGAGGAGTCGATGCGGCAGAAGTTCGGCCGCCGCATCCAGGACGCGGTCGAGCCGCGCTACGGCTTCGACGTCGACTTCGAGGTCGAGTCGTACCTCGCCTACCAGGGACAGTCGTTCGTCGAGCGGTTCGATGCCAACACCTACCTCTACATGACCCGCGTCATGGACTACTTCGACCCGTTCTCCGATGCGGCGTACGTGCAGCGGCAGGTCGCCGCGGCGGCCGCGTCGCCGGCCGGAGCGACGAAGTACCTGGTGCTGTCGTTCGACTCCGACTGGCGCTTCTCGACCGAGCACGCGCGCGAGATCGCCGACGAGCTGCGCGGCGCCGGCGCGCCGGTCACCTTCCGCGAGCTGAGCGCGCCGCACGGCCACGACTCGTTCCTCTTCCCGGTGCCCGAGTACCACCGCACGGTCGCGGGCTTCCTCGAGCAGCTCGCGGGCGAGCGCGGTCGCGGCGCCGGCGCGGCCGGCGCGGACGGGACCGGCGCGGCGCCGGGCAGGGGAGCTGCGCATGCGTCCTGACCACGGCGTCGTCGCGGCGCTCGTCGGCCGCGACCAGAGGGTGCTCGACCTCGGCTGCGGCGACGGCGCGCTGCTGGAGGAGCTGATCGAGCGTCGCGGCTGCAGCGGCGTCGGCGTCGAGCGCTCCGACGAGGGCTTCCACGCCTGCGTCGCGCGCGGCGTGCCGGTCACCCACGGCGACCTGCAGGAGGAGCTGACGCGGACCGCGACCGGCGCCTTCGACTGCGCCGTGCTGTCGCTGACGCTGCAGGCGACCCGGCAGCCGGTCGCCGTGATGAGAGAGATGCGCCGGGTCGCGCCGCGGCGGGTCGTCTCGCTGCCGAACTTCGCCCACTGGCGCGTGCGGCTCGACCTCGCGCGGACGGGCAGGATGCCGGTCAACGAGGCGCTGCCGTACCAGTGGCACGACACGCCCAACATCCACCTCTGCACGCTGCGCGACTTCGAGGCGACCGTCGCCGAGATCGGCATGCGGATCGGCCGGCGCGTGCTGCTCGACGCGAGCGGCGGACGGGCGCCGTCGGCGACCCGGCTGGCGCCGAACCTGCTCGCCGCGCGCGCCGTCTACGTGCTCGAGGGGTGAGGCGGGCGGGGGCGCCCGTCGCGCGCCCCCCCG
>JAEXXR010000688.1 GCA_023405705.1 Actinomycetes bacterium | reverse complement strand
GGTCTCCCCCGCGCGCGCCGACTCGGCGAGGTCGCTCGTTCTGCGCTCCGCGGCGGCTCCGGGGTGCAGCGCGAGCGTGACGGCCGCGCTGCTCGCCGCGGCGAAGGTCGCGACGACCGGAGCGCGACGCGCAACACGAATCAGTCGCACCCGCACGTCGGCGCGCGTCGGCGTCGCGGCTCCATGAGCGGTCTCGTTTGCGACGTGCGCGACGCGGACCGCCGCCGTCGTCGGACGCGGCTCGACGCCGGCCTCAGCCGGCGCGGCGAAGAGCCCAGGGCGGACGCGAGGAGATCTCGCCGGCTCTGCGCCGCCGGACGAAGTCGCGCGGGAGGCTGGCTCGAAGAGGTTGTGTCGCTCCAACATGTTGCCGCCGTCGCAGCTCGATGCAGAGAACGCCCCTCACAACCGCGGCTCGGTGTCGGCGAACGACCAAGCGCGTCAACGCCGGGCAGTCGTTAACGACAAAAGGCCCCGGCGGCTTCCGCTTGCGCGGAGCCGACGGGGCCTGATGACTTGCCGACTACGGCTCGATTCCTATCTCGGGCGAGCTGCTTCCGCCGCCGGAACTGGCCCGCGACGAACCGCTCGGCGGCGACGAATTGGTCGGCGGCGCGGCCGTCGACCCCTGCTGGGCATCACTCTTTCCGCCGCCGGCCGCCGAGCTCACAGCAGCCGGTGGGCTTCCGCTGGAGGACGGCGTCGAGCCCGGAGCCGGCGCGGTCCCCGCCGAGCCGCCGGATTCGATGCCGAGCTCGTTCTCCTGCTGCCGTGTCGCGGCAGCTCGGCGAGCTCGCGCTCTCTCCCGTGGACTCGGCGCTCGTCTCGGCGAGCTGCTCGACGGCACCCTGCCCGACGACGTCGACGGCGATGTCGTCGTGATCGTGGATGCCGTAGGAGCAGTCGCCGACGGGAGCGCGATCGTTGCCGGACCGCCGCTCAACGATGCGCTCGCCGGTCTCGTCGCGGACTTACGTGGAGGCGGTCTCTTGGCTTGAGCCGTCGTCGGCCGGGTCGGTTGTCGGATCTGCTCGACGACGGCGACGCTGGCACCGGCGCCAGTCAAGCAGGCAGCCGAAGCGCACATGACCGCCGTCTTCGCGCCGAGGCCGCCGAAGAGGCTCGCCCCGCCAGCGGTCGCTCCGACACCTGCGCCGGTGGAGGTGGCTTCCGCCAGGCCGAGCGCGGCGCCGAGCGCCCCGCCGCCGGCGGCGGTCGCGACGCCGGCGACCGCGGGTGCCGGCACCAGCATGTAGACGTTGCGCTGACGCCGCACGAACGCAGCGCAGCCGGTGCAGGTTGAGACGTGCTCGAGAGCGATTCGGTAGCGCTCGCCGTCAGGATCGAGCACGCCGGTCGCGAACGCGACCATCAGCGACCGCTCGCCCTCGCACCACGTGCCGTCCTCGATCGCGCTGATCAGGCCTGCGGTCTTCGTGGTGATGGAGTCGAAGATCTTGTCGGCGCGACGCGCCGAGACGCCGAGTTGCTGAGCAGTCTCGATCCGCGAGAGCCCATGAACAAAGTGCAGCACTGCCGCCTGACGCTCGCGCTTGCTGAGGCGCAGCCGCAACCCGCTGCGCCACTGGCGGATCCGATCGAGGTCGTCAAGCCGCCCGGCGAAGTCGACCTCGACGACACCTTCCGCGAGATGCTCGAGATCCTCAGGCAGGCCCGTGTAGCGCTCCGGCTTCATCCGCCGCAGCTCGTCGATCGCGCGCCGCTCCATCGCCACGACCAGCCATCCGCACGGGTTGCCGACCGTCTCGCGCCCGTCGGCGACCGCAGCGTGAAGTCCGTGCCAAGCGGCGTTGTACCACGCCTCGAGGTCGAGCTGGACAACCGTCAGCCCGCGAGCCGAGAGCTTTCCTCGCACCGTCGCGATGACCTCGGATCTCAGCCGTCCGTAGTGCTGGCGCAGCAGGCGGTCGGCTGCGTCTGCTGGGGTGTCGCGCGCTGCTCCGAGACCGGCCGCAGACGTCGAGCAGCTCGTCTGGCGACGTTGGCGGCGGGCAGTGTTCCTCGGATTGCGCAGCGCTCCCACGTCGTCACGTCCTGGGATCGAAGTCTCGACGCCGCTGATCGGTCCGCTCACGCGCGCCCATGTCGAGACGTCGTGGCCTCGGCGAGATCCGCCCCCCTGAATTTCTCAGCGACTCCCGCCCCATGACCGCAACGCGCTCCCAGCGACGACCATTATGACCGATACCCCAAAGAGCTGAAGATCACCGCTGGCGCGTGCACGCTCTGACGCCTTGCCTGTCTGAGCCTCCCACGCCGTCGCCGTACAGGAGTACGGTGTAAAGCGATCGATGTTCGACGCCTTCGACATCAGCCGACCGGAACGCGTCAGCGATGAGGCGCTTCAGCGACTCGCGGAGTGCGCCGGCGAAGGAGAGCTTCGCTCGAAGGCTATCCGCTCCATCGAGAGCGTGCGGGCGACCGTCGAGCTCGACGGCTGGGTACTTCTTCAGGAGCTGCGCCTCAACGGCGACATCGTGATCCGGCACGGCCTGATCGGACCCCAAGGGATCGTCGTCATCGTCCCGGCAGGACCGGTCGCCACGTACGAGCACGCCGTCGACGCCGACCGTCAGGCTCGTGCGCTCGCCCACGAACTCGAACTTCGCCGCGACGACATCATCGCCGTCCTCGCGCTTTTCAGCTCCAACGCTGCGCCCGGCATCGAAAAGTTCCTCGACTTCGACATCTGCATCATCGGCGACCGGCAGCTCGTCAGGTGGCTGGACCAGCTCCCTCGCCGGCTTCCGCAGCCGCTGCTCGACCGGCTTCAGGCTGCGATCGGAGACGCGGAGCGGCGAGCTTCATCGAAGAGCTCGTTGATCCTTCCTGCTACGCCGCTACACGGCTGACCTCGGATCGGCTCAAGCTCCGTTCTCGTGCCCGTCGGCCAGCCATGTCTTGGCGGCGGGCAGGTCGTGAACAGCGAAGGCTCTGGCCTTGCCTGGCATGACGATCGACCATGCCTTCATCGCCGGCTTGATCCACGACTCGTCGGCCACGATCGCGACGCGCTCGAACGCTCGGGCATGACGGGCCCGGAAGCCCGGCGTCGGCGGTCATCGTGTCGCCCTCAACGTCTGTCGCCTCGGACCGAGAAGGTAGAGCAACCGAACCTTCTCGCCTGCCGCGATCCGCTGGCGCAGCCGCGGCTCGACCACGTCCTCCCAGTCGTCGTCCTCGACCTCGAAGCCGATCGTGCCGGCCGGCACGTCTTCGATCCGCCGCAGCATCTCGTCCTCCCTCGCTCCGTGTGGCGCATCCTGGCACGGCACTGCCCTGTGTACCCGAGCCCAGCCGCGCCGGATCACCCGGCCGCCATGTGGCGCGTAGGAGGCGAGCAGCCACGCCGCCCGGCGCCCTACCCGCCGCGTGGCCGGCGCCCTGCCCCGCCCACATCTCTAAGCGCTTCGTGCTCTTCCCGCCCAGGTCGGCGCCAACCTCGAGACCGCGACCTGTCCCGAGTCCGATCCTCGCCTGGAACTTCCGCCACCGCATCGAGCCCGACGAGCGTGACCGTCGTCCGCTGACCCGAGCGGGCTCACGACCGCAGGCGCCTAAAGGGGCGGGATCACGCTTCGCTGCTCAGCATCGCGCTGATCGACGCAGCTGCATCGTGCAGCTCCTCGCCCGCGACGTGCGCGTAGCGCGAGACCGTGGAGAGGTCTGCGTGGCCGAGGAACTCAGCCACAAGCCGGCTGTCGGCACCGGACTGCCGCAACCAGGTCGCGGCTGTGTGGCGCAGCGTGTGGGCCGTGACGGTCTTGTCGATGCCGGTCCGGCGGGCGCAGCGGCGGATGATCGAGGCGAGGATGCAGGGCTGCAGCCGCGCGCCGGCGAGACCGCAGAAGACCGCGTCGGTGGGCTGCGGACGCCGAGTCTCGCGCAGGCGGCGCAGCTCGTCGACCAGTACCGCCGGCAGCGGCTGCGGCCGTGGTTTCTGACCCTTGCCGCGGCGGACCAACGCGACCGGCCGCTCTTGATCGAGCAGCAGGTCGCGCCAGTCGATGGCGATCAGCTCGGAGCGGCGCCAACCGGTCGTGACGAGCGCGAGCAGCACCAGCCGATCGCGTTCGGCGAGACCCCGCCGCCGGCGCGGCGGTCTCTCAGCCGCCCGCAGCATGCCGGCGAACTCGGCCGGCGTCAGCCAGTCGCGGGGCTCGGTCGCTCGCGGCGGCACGACCAGATCCGCGAACGGGTCGGCGCGCGCATCAGTACGTGCGAACCAGCGCACGAAGCAGCGCAGCAGGACGAAGCGACGGTGGTAGGTGTTCTGGGCCGGTCTGCGTCGCCGACGGTAGTCGTCGAGGTAGGCGACGACCGTCGCCTCGTCGAACAGCCCGTCGGCCTGGCCGGTCTGCTCGAGCCAGTCGTGGAGGTCGTCGATCGCGTTGCGGTAGGCCCGCAGCGTGCTGTCCGAGCGCCCGGCGCTGCGCACCCGCGCCAGCCACGCGTCGCGCGCTTGGCGCAGCTGCGGGGGCGCCACCGGCGCGGGCC
>JAEXXR010000059.1 GCA_023405705.1 Actinomycetes bacterium | reverse complement strand
CCGACGATCCGCTGCTCCGGCGGCGGCGCCGCGGCGCCCGCGCCGGCCGGCACGGCGGCGCACAGGACGGCGACGGCGGTCAGGAGGGGGAGGAGGAGGAGCGCTCGGCGCACCCCCAGGTCATCGGCCGCTCACGCCGCCACTCAAGCTGGAAACCGGTGTGAGCGGACGAACGGCCGGGTCGGTCGCGCCGAACCCGGCCGCCCTGCCGGTGCCGCGACCTGCGCGGGACCGGCAGGTCCGAGCTGCGATCAGTCGAGGTTGATCGCGACGTACTTCGTGTCGAGGTACTCCTCGATGCCCTCGCGCCCGCCCTCGCGGCCGAAGCCGGAGTGCTTGACGCCGCCGAACGGCGCCGCGGCGTTGGAGACGATCCCCTGGTTGAGGCCGACCATGCCGGTCTCCAGGCCCTCGACCACGCGCAGCGCCCGTCTGACGTCCTGCGTGAAGACGTAGGCGACGAGGCCGTACTGGGTTCTGTTGGCGGCGGCGACGGCCGCCTCCTCGGAGTCGAACGAGATGACCGGCGCGACGGGGCCGAAGATCTCCTCGCGCAGCAGCTCGGCGTCCTCGGTCACGTCGGCGAGCACGGTCGGCTTGAAGAAGTAGCCCTCGCCGTCGGCGTCGGTGCCGCCGACGACGGTCGTCGCGCCCTTGGAGAGGGCGTCGTCGACGAGGCCGCGGACGGTGTCGCGCTGCTTGCCGTCGACGAGCGGGCCGACCTGGACGCCCTCCTCGGTGCCGCGCCCGACTCTCAGCGCGCCGATCCGGTCGGCGAGCTTGGTCGTGAACTCGTCGGCCAGCCTGTCGCTGACGTGGAAGCGGTTGGCGGCGGTGCAGGCCTCGCCCATGTTACGCATCTTCGCCAGCAGCGCGCCCTCGACGGCGGCGTCGACGTCGGCGTCGTCGAAGACGAGGAACGGCGCGTTGCCGCCGAGCTCCATCGAGATTCGCAGCAGCTGCTCGGAGGCCTGCTCCATCAGCTTCTGGCCGACCGCGGTCGAGCCGGTGAAGGAGAGCTTGCGGGCGCGCGGGTCGCTGATCAGCGGCGCCATCAGCGAGCCCGATCTGCTCGACGTGATGACGTTGAGGACGCCCTTCGGCAGACCGGCCTCCTCGAGGATCTGCGCCAGCGCCAGCATCGACAGCGGCGTCTGCTGCGCCGGCTTGACGACCATCGTGCAGCCGGCGGCGATCGCCGGGCCGATCTTGCGCGTGCCCATCGCCAGCGGGAAGTTCCACGGCGTGATGAAGAGGCAGGGGCCGACCGGCTGCTTCATCGTCAGCATCCGGCCGACGCCGTTGGGCGCGGTGCCGTAGCGGCCCTCGATGCGCACGGCCTCCTCGGAGAACCAGCGGAAGAACTCGTTCGCGTAGGCGATCTCGCCCTTCGCCTCCGAGATCGGCTTGCCCATCTCCAGCGTCATCAGCAGCGCCAGCTCGTCGGTGCGGGCGGCGATCAGCTCGAAGGCGCGGCGCAGGATCTCGCCGCGCTCGCGCGGCGGGTGCTTCGCCCACGACGCCTGCGCCTCGTGCGCGGCGGTCAGCGCGGCGAGCGCGTCGTCGGGGGTGCCGTCGGCGATCTCGGTCAGCGTGGCGGTCGTCGACGGGTCCTCGACGGCGACCGTCCCGCCGCCGGTCGCGTCGCGCCACTCGCCCCCGATGAAGAGGCCCTTGGGCACGCGCTCGATGACGGACTGTTCCTGCGAAGGGGTGATGGTGCTCACGGTCTGCTCCACGTCCTGTCGGTGCTGGTGGTCGCGGAACGCCTCCCCACCCGTGCCCAGGTCTCGTTCCCGAGGCGGTTCCGTGCCTGCAAGCTACCTGTCCGCGCGCTGACGAAACGTCCAGGGTGGCCGGTGGTCCGTGCGCCGCGGAGGAGCATCGCCACATTCGCACTGGACAGAGAGCTGGAGCATCGGAGATGCTGCCCGCGAGATGAGAATCGGCGTCTTCGCAGACTTCAGATCGGCCAACACGATCTACCGAGCCGGTCCTGTGATCCACCTCCAGGCGCTCGGGCACCGCGTCGCGGTCGACGACGGCGGCGAGCGCAGAGACCATCCGAAGCTGTTCGGCTGCGACGTCGTCCACATCTACGGCTACGCGGCGAGAACGACGCAGCGCCTCGCGCGCGAGCTGCGCGAGGCCGGCACCGCGGTCGTCTGGGACATCGACGACGACCTCACCTGCGTGCCGGCGGAGATGCGCGACCGTCACCGCACCGGCGGGCTTGAGGAGCAGCAGATGCTGCGCAACGTCGTCGCGATGGCGCAGCTCGCCGACGTCGTCACGACGACCAGCGCGCCGATCGCGGAGCGCTATCGCGCCGACGGCGTCGAGCGCGTGCAGGTCGTGCCGAACTTCCTGCCCGAGGCGTTCGTCGAGGCGCGCTCGCGGCCGCGGCCCGACGGCGCCGTCGTGATCGGCTGGATCGCCAGCTCCGAGCACCAGCACGACCTCGAGCGGCTCGGCCTCGACGCGCTGCTGCGCGAGCTGCTCGACCGCCGGCCCGAGGCGCGCGTCGCCAGCATCGGGATCAGATTCGACCTGCCGCGCGATCGCTACGACTACACGCGCGGCGTGCAGCCGGCCGACCTGCCACGGGAGATCGCGGCCTTCGACGTCGGGATCGCGCCGCTCAACGACATACCGTTCAACCGCGCGCGCTCGGACGTGAAGGTGAAGGAGTACGCGGCGGTCGGCGTGCCGTGGCTGGCCTCGCCGATAGGGCCGTACGCCGGTCTCGGCGAGAAGCAGGGCGGGCGGCTGGTCGCAGACGACGGCTGGCTCGACGCGCTCGACCGGATCGTCGCGAAGGGCCGCGAGCGGCGCAGGCTCGCCAAGCGGGCGGTGGCGTGGGGCCGCGAGCAGACGATCGCCCGCAACCTGGGCGCCTGGGACGCGGTCATGCGCGAGGCGGTCGAGCGGGCGGAGGCCCGGCGCGGCGGCTGAGCCGCAGGG
>JAEXXR010000647.1 GCA_023405705.1 Actinomycetes bacterium | reverse complement strand
CCGCGCCGCCGCTCCGCCGCGGCCGCCGCGAGCGTCAGATCCGCGGCCGGTCGCTGCTCGGCAGCAGCCGGCGCAGCCGGCCCGCGCCGACTCGCTTGGCGAGCGGGATGCCGTGCGCGAAGACGAGGTGGTCGAGCCGCCCTGCCGGCCGCGGCGAGAACGCCTGCAGCGCGATCCGCTCGCGCGCGCCCGAGCTCCACATCCGCTTGTACGGGTCGGCGTCGCCGAGCAGCTCGATCCGCGTCAGCCCGTCGGAGAAGCCCTGGCGGACGAGGTCCTGCATCAGCAGGACGCCCGGGCCGAGCGCTCTGTGCTCGGGGTCGAACCCGGTCTTGAGCGAGTGCAGCACGCCGTGCGCCTGGAGGCCGAAGGCGACCGCGAGCGCTCTGCCGTCGAGCCGCAGCGCCTGCATCCGCAGCCAGCCGCGCGCGGCGCCCCACTCGACGACCTCGCGGTAGAAGCGCAGCGTCTCGGGCTGCGAGCGGATCGCGGTCCCCTGCTCGCTCTTCCAGCCCATCGCCTCGATCGCGACGATCTCCTCGAAACGGGCGTCGAGGTCGCCGCTGCCGCCGTCGCTGACGTCCCACTCGACCGTGCCCAGCTCGGCGAGCCGGCGGGTGCGGCGCCGCAGCGGTCTGCGGTCTCTCTTCGGCAGCGCCTGCTCGAACGACCCCCAGTCGCCGGTCAGCTCCAGGAACGGCGCGGTGTTGAGCGGCCGCTCGACCAGGCGATAGCCGGCCCGCTCGATCGCGGCGCCGAGCGCCTGCGTCGCCGGCGCGGCGCGGTCGAGGAAGGCGAGCGACAGCCGGCGCGGGCGGCGCGCCAGCAGGTCGGCGACGAGCGCGGCGGCGTCGCTCTCGGAGGCGGCCAGCACGCCGCTCTCCGGCGTGTGCCAGTTGGCCGGCGTGGCCAGCGCCCTGCCGCGCTCGACCAGCGGCAGCAGCGCGACCAGCCGCTCGTCCTCGCGCGTGAGCGCGACGCTCAGCTGCCCGTCGCCGAAGGCCCGCCACCAGGCGAGCACGAAGCCGGGGTAGAGGAAGGGGCTCGCGCTCGCGTCGTCGGCGAGACGCTCCCACGCGGCGAGCAGCTCCGGCGCTGGATCGGCGCCGATCGTCTGGATCACGGTGGTCCGTGCCATCGGCGGCGAACCCTACGACATGCGGCGGGCGCTGCGAGACATCCGCCGATCATCCCCGGAGCGCCTTGGGACCGTCTAGTCTCCGGCGCCATGGCCGACGTGGAGCTGATCGAGGACGCCCGCGCCGTCGAGCCGCTGCGCGCCGAGTGGGATGCGCTCGCGGTCGCGGCGGGCCAGCCGCTGACGACGCCCGCCTGGATGCTGTCGTGGTGGCGGCACGTCGCGCCGGCCGGCGCGGAGCTGCGTCTGATCACCGTGCGCGGGCGGCGCAGAGAGCTGATCGGCGTGCTGCCGTTCTTCGTCGTCGACTCCGGCAGCAGGCGGCTGCGCGTGATGGCCGACGACTTCTCCGCCGTCGCCGCGCCGCTCGCCTACCCCGACCGCCTGTGGGAGGTCGCCGAGGCGGCCGCGCACCTGCTGTCGGAGCCCGATCTACGGCCCGACGCGCTCGACCTCGGGCCGATCCACGCAGGCTGGCCGTGGGCGACCGCCTTCCGCGAGCGCTGGCCGGCGCGGATCCGGCCGCTCGCGTATCGCAGAGACCTGCTCAGCAACCCGGTCGTCTCGCTGCGTCATCCCGACTTCGCCTCGTGGCTGGCGGAGCGCAGATCGCACTTTCGCTCCAACGTCCGCCGCCGGCGCAGAAGATTCGAGCAGGAGGGCGGCACCTACCGGCTCGCGACGGCCGAGACGCTCGCAGAGGACGTGCGCACCTTCGCGGCGCTCCACACCGCCCGCTGGGCCGGCCTCGGCAGCTCGCGCCTCGCCGAGCTGGGGCCGAGGCTCCCGCTGCTGCTGGAGGAGGTCGCCGCCGACCTGATCGCCCAGGAGCGCTTCCGGCTGTTCGTGCTGGAGGTCGACGGCCAGCCGATCGCGGCCGAGCTCGTGCTCGCGGCCGGCGGCGAGGTCGTCAGCGTCAACACGGGCTGGGACGAGCGGTTCAGACACCTGCACCCGGCGACGCTCGGGCTGATCCGCGTGATCGAGGACGGGATCGAGCGCGGCGACCGCCGCCTCGACCTCGGCTGGGGCCGGCTCGACTACAAGGCGCCGTTCGCCGACGGCGCTGAGACGGTCGTCTGGGACACGCTGCTGGCCCCCGGCTCCGGCCTCGCGCGCACCCTTCCGCGCGCGCTGCCCGACATCGCCGACCGCCGGTTGCGCCAGTCGGTCAAGCGGGCGCTGTCGGAGGAGCGCTTCCAGCAGCTGAAGAGCAGGCTGCACGGCCACCTCCGCCACATCCGCTGACCCGGCGCCGCCCGCCCGCCGCTGGTAGGGTTGTGCGCGGACCGTGCTAGGCGGGGAATTAGCGGTGCCCTGTATCTGCAATCCGCTCTAGCAGAGCTGAATTCCCTCTCGAGGGTTGCCGGCTCCCGGGTCAGCGTTCCGTTGAGGAGGCGTTGATGGACGGGTCCCGCACGATGTCGGCCCGTGAACCAGGTCAGGTCCGGAAGGAAGCAGCCTTAAGCGGTCCCCGCCATGCGTCGCGGGAGCGCCTGTCCGGAGTCGAATCGCGGTGTCGCCCCCGGGAACCCGACTCGACGGAGGGTGCACGGTCCGTTTTTGCGTCCGCCGCGGCCCTGCCGGGTCCGGCGGGCGGATCGCGGCGCCGCGGCGCGTGATAGCTTCGCGCCCGATGAGCGGCCTTCGACCTGCCGCGAGCGCGCAAGGCCGCCCGCGACTGCGCTGGATCGAGCTCGACGAGCTGGAGCGCCGCCAGGAGGAGTGGCACCGGCTCGCCGCCGAGAGCTCCCTGCCTGTGATCTACAACGATCCCGGCTGGTTGCTGCCGTGGTGGCAGCACTACGGCGCCGGCAGCGCGCCGTGGACCGCCGCGCTGGAGGACGAGGAGGGCGCGCTGCTCGGCGTCGCGCCGCTGGCGTTGACTCCCGGCCGCGCGCGCACGCTCTCGTTCGCCGCGCAGGAGTGGAACGGGATCGAGCTGCCGGCCGTCGGAGCCGAGCACGAGCAGCTGTTCGCGCGTGAGCTGCTCGCCGCGCTCGCGCAGCGCGGCGGCGAGTGGGACCTGCTGCGGATCCGCCGCCTGCCGCTCGACGCGCCGCTCGCG